>CALMDI010000660.1 GCA_937864975.1 uncultured Chloroflexota bacterium
CGCGTTGCGATGATTACCTTCACGGGCAGCCCCGCCGTCGCCCGTCAGATCGGCAAGAACGCGGGCATCCGGCGCGTGACGCTGGAGCTTGGCGGCAATGCCGCGACTGTGATCGAGCCGGACGCGAATATCGATCACGCGGTGAGCCGCAACGTCATGGGTGGCTATTCGTACGCGGGGCAAACCTGCATCAGCGTCCAGCGCATTTACGTCCATCAATCGCGTTACGAGGAATTCCGCGATAAATATGTCGCCGCGGTCAGCAACCTCAAGCTCGGTAACCCACTGGACGACGATACCGACCTCGGTCCTGTCATCAACGTGGACGCCGCCGACCGGATTCAACGGTGGGTAGACGAAGCGGTGAAGCAGGGCGCGCGGCTGCTGGTGGGCGGCAAGCGCGAGGGCAAATTCGTTGCGCCCACCGTCCTTGAAAACGTGGACGAAACGATGAAGGTGATGTGCATGGAGGTTTTCGGTCCGGTCGTCAGCCTCGTGCCCTACGACGATTTCGAGACGGCGCTCGCGGCGGTGGACGAGTCGCCGTTCGGCTTGCAGGCAGGCGTGTACACGCGCGACCTGACGAAGGCGCTGCGCGCGGTCGAGCGGCTGAACGTGGGCGGCGTCGTCATCAACGACGTGCCAACCTTCCGCGTCGATCAGATGCCTTATGGCGGCAACAAGGATTCAGGCGTCGGACGCGAGGGACCGCGCTACGCGATTGAAGAGATGACGACGCTCAAAATGGTGGTGATTAACACGGGAGTGTAGCGCCGCGGAGATTGACGACAAACACGTGGATTTCGACCCAGGTGAGGGGAAGCCTATGAATGCCCCGGAACAAATCGACAGCTTGAAAACGTCGTCAGAGAATGAGTGAGGCTCATGGACGAAGATGCCAAAGCGAAACAGGACTCCTGAACCGGGAAGCGACTTCCCGCCCAGTTTATCGAACCCAGCCCTACAGGCGCTGAGCGCGGCGGGGTATGTGCGGCTGGATCAATTGACCAAAGTCCGCGAGGCGGATGTGCTCAAGCTGCACGGCATGGGACCCAAAGGAATAGACATGCTTCGTCGTGCCCTTGCCGACAAAGGCTGGACGTTTGCCGGGTGAGGCGACACGCTTTCAATATCAAGTTTGCGGATTCGACTCGACGGTAGCGCCGGAATGACTGCAAAAACATCATCCCTCGTTCGAGGGGGGATGTCAGTCAGGGGGCTTCAGTCCTTCCCGCCCTATCCCTACGCCTCTGGAACAGTCGTCGGGTCGTTGCTGAAAATTTCGGTGATGTAGAGCGTGCCGCCGACTAAATCGGACGTGCTAAAGCTGCCGACCCAGATATCGTACTGCCCGGCGAGCGCGTTCCGAAAGTCGATGGTCGGGTTACGGGTGCCGAACGAGTCGTCATTGCAGATGAACTCGCCAGACGGATCGCGAATGACGAGCGTGGTATCGCCCTCGCCCACGAAGAAAATGCGTAGCTGGGTTGAATCGCCGGTCAGGTTGAGTGAGTAATCGGGCGCGGTCGCCGCATAGCCGACACAGTTTTCACCAACCGCCTGCGCCGCCACGTCATTTGCCCCGCCGCTGAGGAGCGAGACACTGAACGGATCCGGCGTGAAGCCGGGCGACAGCTCGACCGTGCCAAAGGTCGCTTCGAGATTCGCGTTGATCCCGTCGGTGGTCAGCGCCTGGGAGTCGTCCTCAACCTCGGCGCCCATACCCAGCAGGCTGGACTGGATCGCACCGGGTACCGACTCCCCCTCGGTCACGACCAGATACCCCGGCACGAAGTCCTCGGCGGAAAAGCTGCCGATCCAGACGTCATAAATGCCGCTGGCTGGGTTGGCAAACTCAATCGCCGGATTCTGCGAGTTAAAGTCATCGTTGCAGGAAATCTGCTCGGTCGGGTCGCTCACGATCAGGGTCGCGTCGCCCTCGCCCACGAAGAAGATTCGCAGCATATCGGTGCGCCCGGACCAGGTCAGTTGAACATCCGGCTGCGTGGTCGCGAAGCCGCGGCAGCCTTCGCCGATGCCAAGCCCGCTGACATCGACATTGCCGCCGCTGAGGACGGTAATGATATGCGGGTCGGGCTGGAAGCCTGACGCGAGGGCGACCGCGCCATAGGTAGGCGCTTCGTTCGGATCGAGAACGTCCTGCGCGGCGACAACGCCCGGTAAAAGCAGCAGGAGACTGAGAAACAGAAAACAGAGCTGTCGGTTGGATAAACGCATCATCGCATCCTCTTGAGTTTATGCCCGCGCGTCGCGGGTCAGCCATTTCTAGGATCATTATAGCGCCGAGACAATCGTTACAACACACATTCTTACCGTGATTGCTAATTCCGCAACCCCACCCCGCCTCACTGGCTCGGGGTTCCCGCCAAAGGCG
>CALMDI010000661.1 GCA_937864975.1 uncultured Chloroflexota bacterium
AACTGACTTGCCGGATGAACCATTCTGTTGCTCTGTGTTAAGTTTTGTATTTCTTTAGCTGAATGCTGGTCGCTGAAAGCCGACTGCTAACTGCTGCCGTCCGTGAACTCCGTTTCGGAGGGCGTCTCGCTCGCGCCGCCTGCCTGACTCCGCTTGCCCAGCTCGTAAATCGACAGCGCGGCGACGAGGAACATCAGCCGTCGCGCGCTCAGCGTCAGATTCGTCCACTGCATGGCGCGCAGCCCGGCGAAGGTCAGCGCGACAAAATACTCGCTCCAATGGTCGTCGGTCAGCAAATCGCGCACGATGGAGCGGACGGCGGCGACGGCGGGGATGGCTTCGGCAATTTCGCGCTGCGCCACGTACCGGATGGGCGTGCTCGCGTTCAGCGCCGCCAGATGTTCCAGCACTGCGTAGGCATAGCTCCAATCGTCGCCTCCTTTGGGCAGGACGACTTCATTGAGCAGGCTCACTTCCAGCAGCGCCCAATCCGTCAGGGTGCCCTTCGCGCGCCTGTGCGAAGTCGATCAGAAACGGCGTGTCATTCGGTCCGACGAGGATATTCCCCAGGTGCAGGTCACCGTGGATGCGGCTGAAGGAGCCGCGGATCGTCCGGTCGAGCAGCGCGTCGTAAGCGAGAATGGGATTGGGCAGCCGCTCAATCGACGCCACGCCCGGAATCGTCTCGGCGCGCAGATCGAACGTGGGTTCCAGCGCGCTGGCGGCGTGTTTCAGCGTATCCTGCCGTGTCTTGTACACGCGCCCGATCAGGCGTTCCACCGCCTCCCCGCGATAGAACATCGTCTCGGAGAGGTTAATTCCCCGCACGTCGATGGCATAGGCGCGCCGCGCCGCCTCGGTGCCTCGTCCAATGGCGAGCCGAATTTCGCCCCGGTCGGGCATGACTTTCTGGACGGTGAAGTTTTCGATCACAACCAGGTCGCCGTACTCAAGCTGCTGCACGCGCGAGCGTTTGATCGGGTCTTTAATGACAACGCTGTTGGGCGGCAGTTCGTCGCCTTCCACCCATTCAAGCGTCAGAATCGACGGTAGAAGCGCGTCGTATTCCGTCCACACCTGAAACTGGAACGGTCGCCGCTGCATCCACCATGTTTTGCCGAAGGTTGGATACAGCTCGGACTTGAGCCATGCGCCCAGTTCCGACGCGCGCCATAACCGCGCGGCGCTGCCTAAGTCGCGCGGCGCGCCGTCGGACGAGACAAAGGTGTACCTGATGCCCGCAAGCTCCGACGTTTCCGGCGCGGTTGGCTTGTCTTCGACGCGCGCGGTGAGCGGCGGCAGCGTATTTTTGACGTGCGCTTCATAGCGCCGCGCCTCGTCCAGAATCGTGTCGGCTTTGTCGATTTTGACGACGACGGCGGCATCTTCGCGGCTGTCGGCGTGAATGGGCGTGATGAGCAGAATCAACGCGCCCGTGTGCCCGCCCGACAGCCGCCGCTCGACGCGAATCTGGTCATACCCGTGGAACATGCGCCGCAGGATGAACAGCGCGTCGTCCTCAAGCGCGTCGTCGGTGTCGAACTCCGCGCCAAAGGCGACCTTTAAATACGAAGGCGTCCGCGCGTCGTGAATCGTGCGCGTGCGCGCTTCCTGTGCGAATGCTTCGGCGTCCAGCCCCAGCCGCGTGACCACGCGCACCGGCATACTCTCGCCTTCTTCCAGAATAGCGCGCAGCAAATCGCGCTCGTCAATGTCTGTTCGACCCTGTTCCAGCGCGAGGTCGTTCGCGATTCCGAGGACAATATCGCAGCGCGGTGTGTTCGGAATGCCCGCCCACAGGCGATGCTTGCCGCCTTTGCCGGACTTGCGCCGCACCGCGTCGATGACGTAATCAGGAGTCAACCCATGATCTTCGAGAATGTTGGCGGTCAATCCGCCCTGAATTTCGAGCAGCGCGATGAAAAGATGTTCGACGCCGAGATAGAAATGGCGCATCCGAAAGGATTCTTGGCGCGCGTGAATCAGAACGTCTCGTAGTGGAATTGCAGTCATCGATTATCCGTGGGGTTGCAGTCGCAGCCAGGTGCGCCCGATGCGAAACAGTTGCTCCGGCTCAAGCATGACTGTGCCGGAGACGCGCACGTCATCGTCGCCGCCTTCGATATAGGTGCCGTTTTTGCTGTCGCAGTCTTCAAGCGACCATTGATCGTCGCGCCAGTGCAGCCGCGCGTGATCGCGCGAGATAAACGTGTCGTTACGCAGGCAAACGTCGCTTTCGTCCCGTCTGCCAATTGTCAGAATCCACTCGCTATGGGTCAAACGTCCGTCGTCCTGGGCGCTGTAACTCAGCAGCAAGCCGTCGTCGACGCCGCTCATAATCATCAGGCTAACGTTCAATCCACCGCCTCCAGAGGCTGTACATGCCTAGTATACCGCCATTCGGTGTCAGAGGACGGCTCGCTTGCAATCCGCCTCGTTCTATGCTATGGTTGGGGCAGTAAGCGCAGGTTACCAACAGAATACCTGGAACCTCTTATCCAGAGCGGTTGAGAGAACGGCTCGATGAAACCGCGGCAACCCCCAAGGCGTTGGGAAGGTGCCAAGTCCGGCAGTGTATCTGGAAGATGAGAGTGCGTGCCAGCGGCAGGTTTTGGATTTCACTGCCCACGTGCGAACTCAAAGGACTTCAGCCGAAGTCTTTTTTGTTGTCATATTCAACACCCGGATAAGAGCTTCGCGTCCGGGTGTTTTGTTTGGGACACAGGAGAGGACAGCGTGACGGTGAACGATCTCGATACCCAGGTCGACGATGCGTTGAAGGGCGACGCAGCGCCCCCCCCGCCGCAGGGCAGCAGCACGCGCGCCGTGCACGGCGGCACGCAGCGCCGGAAAGCCTACAACGCCCTCAACACGCCCATCGTGCAGACCGCCACCTACACGTTCCGCGACACGCAGGACCTGATCGACTTCATGGAGCGCAAGACCTGGGGTGACGGCGACGACCGCGAAGAATACGGGCGTTACGGCAACCCCACGGTACACGCGGTCGAGCGAAAGCTGGCGGCGCTCGATGGCGGCGACGACGCCGTGTTATTCGCGTCGGGCATGTCGGCGGTTACGTCCGCTCTGCTGACCATTCTGCCGACGGGGTCGCACATCGTCATGACCGACGACTGTTATCGCCGGACGCGCCAGTTCTGCCTGACCTTCCTCAAGCGGTTCGGAATCGAGACGACGGTCGTCCCGATGGGCGATTACGAGGCGATGGAAGCCGCGATCATCCCCAAAAAAACCCGTATCCTGATCTCCGAAAGCCCGACCAATCCCTATCTTCGCATTGCCGATCTTGAGCGCATCGCGGCGCTGGGTCGCAAGAACCGCGTGATGACGTTCATCGACAGCACGTTCGCCACCCCGGTCAACCAGCGCCCAATCGAGTGGGGCATCGACTTTGTCCTGCACAGCGCGACGAAATACCTGTCCGGTCACAATGACCTGCTGGCGGGGGTGATTGTCGGGCGCGCGGATCGGCTCAAGGCGCTGCGCGATTCGCGGGGCGTGCTCGGCGGCATCGTCGACCCGCACAATGCCTACATGCTCGAACGCGGCATCAAGACGCTCGGCGTCCGCGTGGCGCAGCAGAACGCCACGGCGATGGCGGTCGCGCGGTTCCTTGAAGCGCATCCCAAGATTGAGCGCGTCTGGTATCCCGGCTTGCCGTCGCATCCCGACCACGTAACGGCTGTGGCGCAGATGGAAGCCTTCGGCGGCGTGGTGACGTTCGAGGTTGCCGCCGATTTGCGAACCACGGGGCAGTTCATCGACCGGCTGCGGATTCCCTACATCGCCCCCAGCCTCGGCGGTGTCGAAAGCCTGATCGAGCAGCCCGCGCTGATGAGTTATTATGAGAAAACGAGTGAAGAGCGGCTGGCGCTCGGCATTAAAGATAACCTCGTGCGTTTCGCCATCGGCATCGAAGACACCAACGACGTCCTCAACGACCTCGATCAAGCGCTCGCGGGAATCTAAACACAAGCACAACTGTACAGAGCAACAAAGAACCTCAAAGGGCTTTTCGATCTAACCCTCTGTTCCTCTGTTGCTCTGAGTTAAGTTTTTGAATTTGGTCTTAGACGTGTGTGAGCGTGCTTGGCGACAGGATCGCACCAAGAGATTCGAGCGTCGGCTCCGCGTCGAAAATCCGGTTCGGCTCGACGGCGTGAATCCCCGCCAGCGCGTCGCGGTGATAGGCAATCGTCGCGTCCGGATCTTTGAGCAGGTGCCCGGTCAGGATGCCCACGACCGTATCGCCGCGCTGAATAATGCCCGCGTCCACCAGCTTGCGGACGCCCGCCAGCGAGCAGCCCGACGCCGGTTCGCAGCCGATCCCCTGCCGGTCGATCAGCGCCTTCGCTTCCATGATCTCCTGATCGCTGACCTCGGCAACCACGCCGTTCGTCCAGCGCAGCGCCCGCACCGCTTTTGGATAGCTCACCGGATTGCCGATCTTAATCGCCGTGGCGATGGTATGCGCGTGAACCGGCTCATACACCTCGAAGCCGGTCTGGTAGCTGCGATACAGCGGGTTCGCGCCTTCCGCCTGAATGATCGCGAGGCGCGGCATTCGGTTGACGAGACCCAGCGTGTACAGCTCGTACAACGCCTTACCGAACGCGGCGCTGTTGCCGAGGTTCCCGCCGGGGCAGACGACCCAATCGGGTACGTTCCAGCGAAGCTGCTGGAGCATCTCGATCATGATCGACTTCTGCCCCTCAAGCCGGAACGGGTTGACTGAATTCAATACGTAAATGTCGAACGCCGCGGCAAGCTCGCGCACCAGTTCCAGATTGCGGTCGAAGTCGGCGGCGATGGCGATGCAGGTCGCGCCATAGGCAATCGCCTGCGACAGCTTGCCGACGGCGATATTTTTATTCTGAAACAGAACGATGCCTTCCATGCCCGCGAAGGCGGCATACGCCGCCAGCGATGCCGACGTATTCCCGGTGGACGCGCAGGCGACGCGCTTCATGCCCAGCGCGCGCGCCTGAGTGACGCCGCCCGTCATCCCGCGGTCTTTGAACGAGCCTGTCGGATTCTCGCCTTCGTGTTTGAGAAACAGCGTATCGACACCCGCCCAATCCGCCAGCCGGGGCGTGGCATACACATTGGTGTTGCCTTCTGGACGGCTGACCACCAGCGACGGGTCGACGTCGGGATTGATGAGTTCCTTGTAGCGCCAGACACCGCTGTTGTACGGCGCGTCGAGCGTTCCCAGGCGGCGGTCGAAAAGATCGCGGGTTACGGTGGTTCGCAGCGCCTCAAGGTCATGAGTGACATCCAGCAGCCCGCCACACACGCCACACGCAAAAATGACGCTGTCGAGGGGATACTGCTGTCCACAATCCATGCACGTCAGGACGCTTGCCATCATCAGCCTCTCAGGGAGAATATTAAGATAGCTTAAGGATACCATCGCTCCGGCGATTCGCTACGGGAGATATTCCAACGCGAACGAATTACGAGGTCAGCGCCCGCGGCTGGGTAACGAACAGCGGCAGCGTGAAGGAAATCGTCGTTCCGGCACTGGTTTCCGGCGCGATCCAGATTTCGCCGCCGTGCGCCTCGATCAGCCCCTTGCAGATGGCGAGTCCCAACCCCGCGCCTTTCTGACGGACTTTTTTATCCACCTGTCGAAACGTCTCAAAGACGTGCGGTCGGTCGGCGGGGGGGATGCCTTCGCCCTCGTCGTGGACGTCGATCTGGACGTGATTGGAGTTTGCCCGCGCCGCGACCGTGATCGTCGTGCCGCGCGGCGAATATTTGACCGAGTTATCGACCAGATTGACGATGACCTGCGCGATGCGCTGGCTGTCCGCGAGCACGAACGGGAGATCGGCTGCAATGTCCGTCGTCAGGTGATGCTCGGCGGTCAGGGTTTGAAGCTGCGCCGACGCCGTCCGAAAGATTCGCTCGAACGGCTGGGGTTCGGGCGAAATTCGCAGCGTCCCGGCATGAAGCCGCGACACGTCGAGCAGTTGATCGACCAGATCGGTCAGCTTATCGACCTCATCCTCGGTAATGGCGAGAAATTCACGCTGCTGGTCGGTAGTCCACTCCACGTCGGTTGCCAGCAGGGTGCTCGTGAACCCCTTGATGCTTGCCAGCGGCGTTCGCAGTTCGTGAGAGATCATCGCGAGGAACGTCAGCTTAAGCGCGTTGGCTTGCTCGGCTTGCGCGCGGGCGATTTGTTCGCGGCGCAGCAGCTCGTCGCGCTCGCGCTCGATTCGGCTGCGCTCGCTCACGTCGCGAAAGACGATAACGACGCCCTCGGTTTCCTCGTCTACACCGCGGATGGGCGCGCCGCTGTGCTCAATCGGAATTTCACGTCCGTCGCGCGTCACCAGGAGATGATCCTGATGGACGTCTGTAATCGCCGCCTCGCGTACCACGTGGGCAAATGGGCTTTCGACCGCCTCGCGCGTCGCGGCATCGACCATTGGAAACACAGTTGCGATGTCCTGTCCAATCGCTTCGGCTTCCGTCCAGCCCGTTAAGGCGGCGGCGACGTCGTTCAGAAACGTAATCTGCCCGCTGACGTCGGTGGCGATGACGCCATCCGCGATGCTTCGGAGCGTGACCTGCAAGCGCTCGCGCTGGGTCTGCGCCTCGCGGTAGAGCAGGGCATTGTCGACCGCCAGCGCCGCGCGCCGCGCCAGTTCTTCCGCCAGCGCAAGGTCGGTTGGTTTATAACGCCGCCCGGACTCGCCAAAGACGAGCGTAATCGTGCCGAGCAGCCGCCCGCGCCCGCGCAACTGCACGACGATCTCCGACTTGAAGCCAAGCGCCCGCAGCAGCCGAAGATGATCCGGGTCGCGCGCTTCGGCGGCAAGGCGCGTCTCCGATACCTTGGAGTCCATCCACGATTGTTGGGTGCGAAGCACGTTCGTCAGCGTGTGGCGGTCTTCCAGCAGCAGCAGGGGATAACGCGCTTTAAGTTCGTTGGCGTAAACCGTCTTTTCTGGATTCGCGTGGATTACCGCCAGCCGCCGCAGATAGCCCCCCGGCTCGATCATTGCCACGTCCTTGTCGAAGGTTTGCGCCGCGAGCTTGATGGCCTCGGCGCCTGTGAGATACGGGTGAAAGGTGCGGGCGAGCTCGCTCACCGACCGCAACCTCCAGTTCGAGGCGCTCCAGATCCTGAAGGAGGCGCCCCCGCAGATCGTCTTCCTCCCGGCCGGACAGGGGAACCTGCTCGACCCGTCGACGTTCCTCAAGTCGGCCGGCACGACGCCCTAGAGCTCGGCCGGGGCGTGTCGGGCATAGGATTCGCGGCGCATGAGCGCCGAAGCCCCCGACCGCAACCTCGCCCTCGAGCTCGTCCGCGTCACCGAGGCGGCTGCGCTCGCGGCGTCCGGCTGGGTCGGGCGCGGCGAGAAGGAGAAGGCCGACGCCGCCGCCGTCGACGCGATGCGGCTCGTCCTCGGCACGGTGCGGATGAACGGCACCGTCGTCATCGGGGAGGGCGAGAAGGACGAGGCGCCGATGCTCTACAACGGCGAGCAGGTCGGCGACGGCACCGGCCCCGCCGTCGACGTCGCCGTCGACCCGCTCGAGGGGACGCGGCTGACCGCGCTCGGGCAGCCGAACGCGATCGCCGTGATCGCCGTCGCCGAGCGGGGGACGATGTTCGACCCAGGCGCCGCGCTCTACATGGACAAGATCGCGGTCGGGCCCGAGGCGGCCGGCGCGATCGACATCGACGCCTCGCCGACCGAGAACGTGCGCGCCGTCGCCAAGGCGAAGGGCCTCGACGTCAGCGAGGTCACCGTCGTCGTGCTCGAGCGCGATCGCCACGAGAACCTGATCCGCGAGCTGCGCGAGGCGGGCGCCCGCGTCAATCTGATCCGCGACGGCGACGTCGCCCCCTCGATCGCCGCCTCGCAGGCCTTCACCGGCGTCGACATGCTGATGGGAATCGGCGGCACGCCGGAGGGCGTCATCTCCGCAGCCGCGATCAAGTGCATGGGCGGCGCGATCCAGGGCAAGCTCTGGCCGCGGAACGACGAGGAGCGACAAAGGCTGCTCGAGACGGGCTACGACCTCGACCGGGTGCTGACGACCGATGACCTCGTCTCGGGCGAGGACGTCTTCGTCGCCGCGACCGGGGTCACGAGCGGCGCCCTGCTGCGCGGCGTGCGCGTCAGCGGCCC
>CALMDI010000662.1 GCA_937864975.1 uncultured Chloroflexota bacterium
ATAGAATTAAGTAATCGGGTAACTGGCCGGCTGATCCCTGGCGGTTCAACGTGGTGCAACGGCGCGGAGTTCTCTACTCTTGCTCCGTCGCCATTTTCCACGCTGCGATTGTGATGTAACGTCAGCCATCGCTGG
Organism: uncultured Chloroflexota bacterium; assembly: GCA_937864975.1. Taxonomy (GTDB): domain Bacteria; phylum Chloroflexota; class Anaerolineae; order Aggregatilineales; family Phototrophicaceae; genus ZC4RG36. The sequence goes on from CALMDI010000662.1 coordinate 136, forward strand.
AGGGCAAAAGGCATGACCACATACGACGAGTGGAATCGGGCCCTGGTGGAATTCTTCGTCTCGCGGGGCGCGATGGATATCGAGGGCATGGGTCCGCAGACGGTGAAGACGCTGATCGAGAAGGGCTTTATCCGCGACGAAGCGGACGTGTTCTACCTGCAGCCCGAACCGCTGCTGGAACTCGAACGCTTCGCGGAAAAGAAGGTTGAAAACCTGATGGCGTCTATCGAAGCCGCCCGGCATCGCCCGCTGGCGCGGCTGATTACGGCGCTCGGCATTCCGGGCGTCGGCTCAACGGTTGCCGCGCTCCTCGCGGATCGCTACCGCTCTATTGACGCTCTGCGACAAACGCCGGCGGACGAACTCGAAGACGTCGCGGGCATCGGCTCGGTGCTCGCGCCGGAACTGATCGCATGGTTTAGCGATCCGTATAACCGGCAACTGCTGGAAAAGCTGCGTGCGGCGGGCGTGAACATGCAGGGCGCGGCGCGGGAAAAGTCGAGCGATGCACTCGACGGCTTGACGTTCGTGCTGACGGGCACATTACCCACATTAACCCGCGACGACGCGGCGCGTCTGATCGAAGCCCACGGCGGCAAGGTGGTGAGCACCGTCAGCAAGAAGACAAGCTACGTCCTGATGGGCGACTCGCCCGGCAGCAAGGCGGACAAAGCCGCCAAGCTCGGCGTGTCGATCATCGGCGAAGCCGAATTGATGCAGCTCATTCAAACGAGTTAACGGAAAGGGAGGGACGCAGGGTTATTCTTGACCTCAATCCTCAAATCTTCGTCCTTTGCTCAGGAGCCACGTCATGACCGGAATCATCACCATCAAGCCCGAACGGGAAAAGCCTGTCCTGAACCAGCATCCGTGGGTGTTTTCGGGGGCGGTGGATCGTGTGGAAGGTAATCCGCAGCCGGGCGATATTGTCACGCTCGTCTCGCGCAAAGGGCGTTTTCTGGCGCGCGGCTACTACAACCCGAAATCGCAGATTGTCGTCCGTATCCTGACGTGGCAGGATGAGCCGATTGACGACGACTGGTGGCGGCGGATGCTGGACAGAGCTATTCAAAGTCGCGAGAACGATCATAGCTGGCAAATAGGGGATGCTTATCGGCTGGTCAATGCTGAAAGTGATTACATTCCCGGACTAATCGTGGATCGATATGCCCAGTGGCTTAGTCTTCAGGCACTGACGTTTTATATCGACCAGCAAAAGCGCAAAATTGCCCGGATGCTTGTAGAGATTTGCGCTGAACGATTTCGTCCGATTCAAATCCTGGGCGTTTTCGAGCGAAGTGACGTGGACGTTCGAAGCAAGGAAGGTCTTAGCCCAGAGGTTGGGCTGTTGTGGGGCGAGGAACCTCCTGATCGCATTCAGATTACCGCAGACGGTATCGCCGTCTGGGTGGACATTCGCAAGGGTCACAAGACAGGTTTTTATCTCGATCAGCGTGAGAATCGTACCCAGTTGTTCAAGGTAGCAAACTGGCACTTTCCAACGTTGCCTAACATACCACGCAACATTACTGTGCTCAATTTGTTCAGTTATTCCGGCGCGTTCGGACTTCATGTGCTGGAACTCGGCGCGAAGGTTATCAATGTTGATAGCTCGTATGAAGCCCTTGAGCTTGCGGAAGAAAATGTAAAGCTCAACAACGTTCCGCTCGACCGCGTAGAGTTCATTCAAGCCAATGTTTTTGAGTATCTGCGGGATATGCGAGATAACGGCGAGCAGTACGACATCATCGTGCTCGACCCGCCGAAGTTTGCCCAGAGCGCGCAGCAGGTGGAACGGGCGGCGCGCGGCTACAAAGACCTGAATCTTCACGCTTTCCAGTGCGTCAAACCGGGCGGCTACCTGATGACCTTCTCCTGCTCGGGGGCGATCAGCGCCGACCTTTTTCAGAAGATTGTCTTTGGCGCGTTAGCCGACAGCGGGCGTCAGGCGCAAATCCTGCGCCACCTCGGACCCGGCGAGGATCACCCGGTCGCGCTCACCTTCCCCGAAGGCGCGTACCTCAAGGGGCTGCTGCTGCGCGTTTACTGAGGGAACTCAAAAACTTAACACAGAGCAACAGAGGGACAGAGGAACAGAGCCTTTTTGATTGATAACTCTCTGTGTCTCTGTCCCTCTGTTGCTCTGAGATAGCTCTTTTTCTTCGTAGTTGAATTCACTCGCTCAGGTTGTGGATGCGCTGGGCAAGCTCGATGACCGGCGCGATGTTTGGCTCGGCGCGTCCGTCCGGCGGCGCGCCCAGCGGATCGATGATCTCATCGTCGCCAAGCAGCACGCGGGCGATGTTCGCCATACCATAGCTCAGGGCATCGAGGTCATAGCCGCCTTCCATCACGAACACAATTTTGCCATCGCAGTATTCGCCCGCCATCTGGTGCAGCGCACGGGCGATGTGGGCGTATCCTGTCAGGGTCAGGCGCATACTCGCCAGTGGGTCCGTCCAATGCGCGTCATGCCCGACCGAGACAAGGATGAGCTGCGGCTGGAAACGCCGCGCCGCGCGCCAGACGACCTGCTCCATCAGCGCCGAGTAACTGTCGTCGCCAAACCCCGGCGAGATCGGAACATTGATGTTGAAGCCCTTCCCCTCCCCCGCGCCGATATCTGTCCATGCGCCCGTTCCCGGATACAGCGGCGACTGGTGAATCGAGATGAACAGGACGGATGGATCGCGGTAGAACATCGCCTCCGTGCCATTGCCGTGATGCACGTCATAATCGACAATCAACACGCGCTTCAGTCCGTGCGCCTGCTGCGCGTGACGCGCGGCGGCGGCGATGTTTCCAAGCAGGCAGAATCCCATCGCGCGGTCGGGCATCGCATGATGCCCCGGTGGGCGCACCGCCGCCAGCCCGTTCGTTGCGTCGCCGCGCGCGACGGCGTCTACCGCATCGACAACGCCCCCCGCCGACAGGAGAGCAATTTCATACGAAGCGGGCGTCACGTAGGTATCGGCGTCGAGGCGCACCAACCGCTGATACGCGGCTGTGCTCGCGAGCAATTCGAGATAAGCGGGCGTATGCACGGTGCGTAATAACTCCAGCGACGCCGGAGACGCTTCCACGCGGCGCATTCGTGCGCTTAACCCCGTCTCGTCCAGCCGCTTCCAAACCGCCTGGAGGCGACCGGCATGTTCGGGGTGTCCCGGCATGTCATGCTCGGCGTAGCGGGGATGCGTGGCATAAATCGTCGTCATGGGCGTGTATTTCCCTCTTCGGTTTGCTTCGGTTCCAACAGGAGATAGGCGAAGCCATTCATGGCAATTTCGTCGGTCTGCTCGTAACTGTCGGCAATCGCGCGCAGAATGTCCACCGGGTAAAACTGCGCCCGCAGGATGATAAGCCCAAATTCCTGATCGCGGATCATACGGATCAATTCGTCGCCGCGAAACAAGCCGTTATCCGCCAGGTTGAGAAGCTGCGTCGGGTTGGTGATGACATCCTTACCTGCCAGCAGATTGAACGCCGCTTCCTCGCTCAAGACCGGAAGCTCGGTTCCGCGCACCCGTTCGACAATGCGCCAGCCTGCCTCGATATCCGCTTGCGTCGTCAGATGCCCGATGTCGGCATAGCCGCCCGCGATGCGCCCCGCCGAGTCGTAAAAGCGGTTGAGCGCGTTCGGTTGAACGCCGAGCAGGGACGCGACCGGCTTAAAAAGCGCCCCTTCGGTCGGCAGGTGCAGCACCGCGCGCCCGTAACCAATGTAAAGCAGAGGCACGACCACCAGCGCCGCGCGCGTGAGCGGCGCGTCCAGCCGCCGAAACGGATCGACGAGGAGGCGGCTCACATAGTTTCGGGGAATATGCCAGTTCCCGCTCAGGGCGCGCGAGGCGAACAAGCCGCTCAGGATGCACAGCGCGGCGATCGACGTGGCGAAGTAGCTGTCGCCCGCGCCCCACTTGCCCGCGAGAATACTGTTGGCGGTCGCCGCCGCGAACCACAGCGAATAGATCGACAGGCGGCTGAAGTAGAGTTCGTAAAGGACATAGAGCACGGCGGGCACGAGCAGGAAACCATGCAGGCTGAACCAGAGGCGGAATAAGCCGGTCGTCTGATCGGGGTAAAAGTCGTTGACGTTCGCCGTGATCGTTTGCAGCCACCACTGCCCGTTTGTCCACAGGCTGAGCAGCAGAAAGATCAAGCCGCCGACGAGCGCGAAGCCGATCCCATAAAGGATCGCGCGCCGGGGCTGGCGAATGAACAGGAACGCCAGCGCGGCAATGGCGGTCGCGTAGGCAAGCTGCTTGGTGAAACCCGCCGCCAGCAAAAACGTTAGCCCGACGATAATGGCGCGTCGGCGCTTGCCCCGGTCGGCAAGCTCGTTCGCGCCCGCTAAAACGACCACCGCCAGCGTCTCGAACATGACCATCGTCATGTGCTGGCGAAACAGCGGACCGATATGATAGACCGTGTTCGACGCGAGAAACGCCAGTCCCGATAGGATCGCCACGGCACGATTGCCGCCCTCGCGGTAGACCGCGTAGGCGATGGCGCTCGCCGTGACGAGCGTGCTCAAGAAGCCGAGCAGCCGCCCGTACCAGTAGGCAGGACCAAAAAGCCACGCGAACGGGACTGCCAGCACGTGAAACAGCGGCGGATAATTGCTTGAATAAAACGGGTAGACTTCCGTATCGCGATAAGGCGACTCGCCCCGGCTGAGCAGCAGCGTATCGACCAGCTCGAAGCCTTCGCCCTGATCGTAGTCGAAGGGGAACTGCATCAGGTTGAGCGCGTAGGCGACGTAGACAAGAAAATAGCCGAACAGGATCAACAATGCGGCTGCCATCAGCGCGCGATGGACGGTCACAAGCGGTCGGGCGGCAGGCGCGGCTTCCGCGTGAGGCTGAAGCGCCTGCTGAGTCATGGTCAGGCGGGGGTGCTGCCGAGGGGAACAAGCGTCATGCCGACCAGCGACAGCGCGACCATCAAGCCAAGACCGATTTGCTGCGCGGGACCAATCCCGCCTTCGCGTCCGGCGTCGAGGATGTCCACGCCGAGGATCGCGGCGAACCCCGCCGCGCCGACGAGGATAAGCAGCCAACCGAGATGACGCTTCGTGAGCGTATAATCCGTCCTGTGCATAGCGCGGCAGTATACCACAGCGAGAACCGGCTGCAACTTCACGCTTGCGCCTGCGTATATGCTGGTATTGACCTGGAAAAGCAGCCTGTGGTAACTTTTGAGGAATTGTCCATGACCGACGAACACGCCCGCGCCGCCGACGACAGCCAGCGCGTCTCTCGCCTCTCCACCACGTCGCCCGCGTCCGACGCCGACTTTATGCCGGCGCGCGAAGGACGCCGCTTCGAGCTGCCGCGCGAGGAAAAAGCCAAACGCCGCGAAATGCCCCGCTCTTACAGCACGCTGCGCGTGTCCGAGGACGAACGGCTTTGGGCGGGGGTGGCGCATGGCAGCGTGTGGATTACGCTCATGATTGCCATCACGTCGGCGGGATTTCTGGTTCCCGTTTCTATTTTTATCCCGCTCATCGTTTACCTGATGTTCCGCCGCCGCTCGGACTTCGTCGCTTTCCACGCGCTTCAAGCCTTCGTCCTTCAGCTCATCGGCACGATTGGCGCGTTTGCGCTGCTCATGATCGGCGGGGTCGTCTGGCTGGTCGGGCTGACCGTCGCGCTGCTGGCGATGGCGGTTCTCATCGGGTTTATTCTCGTGCCAATCTGGGGATTAGTCGGGATTATCCTGCTGCTGGTGAGCGGCGGGCTGCCGATTGCCACTCTGCTGTACGGAACCATCGCCGCCATCGAAACCTATCACGGACGGGATTACCGTTATCCCTTCATCGCGCGCTGGGTCGACCGCCAGCTTGCGGGTGGCTTCCTGAACCCTGCCTGAAACCGATTATTCGGCTGTAGAGAAACCGCGCTCCTGAGGGCGCGGTCTTTTTATGCCGGATTATTACATTCAACGTTGTCGGGAAGCGCCGAAACGTGTAAGATGAGCGTGAAAATCGCTCATCAACGCTTGCCCGGTCGCCGTAGGATCGCAAAACAATGTCGCTTTACCTCCAAGCTGAAACCTTTTTCCTAATTCTGATCGCCGCTTTTCTCAGCATGATCGTCGGTCTCGACCGCGAGCGTAACGAACACCCCGCCGGCTTACGCACGCACATGCTGGTCGGCATCGGCTCGTGTCTGTTTACGATTCTCTCAATACACGCCTTTCCCGGCGGCGATCCGGGGCGCGTCGCCTCGCAAATTCTGCCGGGGATGGGTTTTCTTGGCGCGGGCGCGATTCTCAAGCAGCGGTTCGACATTCGCGGCTTAACGACCGCGGCAAGTCTGTGGTCAACGGCGGCGGTGGGAATGGCGGTCGGTACGGGAGCATGGCTGATCGCGCTCGGCGTGACGATGGTTATCTGGGTCGTGCTCGCCGTCATCCGCAAGTTGGAATATTCTCAGCTAGAGACGAAGGGGCGACCTGAAAAAACGGAGCGCACTGGCGACAATCCTGTCGGGCAGTATCCACCGCGATCGAATGAATAAGCCTTAGACGTTCGCCTCGTTCTGAAGCTGCTGGTCCGTCAGTCGCTTGATCTTGGCAAAGGTCTCGTACCAGCTCACCTCGCTTAACCCCAGTTTGTCGCGTATGGCATGAGGATCGATCCCCGCACGAAAGTCGCGCACGGCGCTCGTCCAGCGCATCATCTCGAAGGACAATTTGTGTGGAATCCCCGCCTCGCGTCCAACATCTTCGAGCACGTATTCCAGATTACGCGCCGTACAATCGAAAATCACGTCCTGAACTGCATACTGCGCCGCGTACTCGTCGAGCAGCGTCACCGATTCGGGTGAGAGTACAATTCGCCGCTCGCGGTAAACATCCTTCATCGGCTTATGCTTGACCGTAAGGATCGGGCGTTCGGGATTCTCCCGGTCGACGTCGTCCAGCGTCAGCCGGACGGTCTCGCTCTTTTTGACCCCCGTTTCCAGCAGCAGACGAAACAGGAGTTCCGGGCGGGCGTCGGGCTTTGCGCCCGTTCGCAGCGCGCGCGCGTGCGCGATGGCATCGTCTACCTGCCGCGGGGTAAGAATGACCGCCAGCGGCGCGGGACCCGACCGCTGCAACACGACTTTCGCCGGGTCGTGACCGAGCGCGCCAATCTCGTGCAGCCACTTGAAATAAACCTTGAGCGTCGTCACGCGGCGGGCGTAGGACTTGCGACTGCACGGCACGCCGCGCCCGTTTTCGAGCCAGCTCAGGAAATCATTCAGCCGGGTCGTGGTGTAATCTCCGATGGGTGTGGTTTCACCGCTGTGCTCGCCCAGCAGTTGCAGGTCGGCGGTGAAGGCTTTCACGGTGTGCTGCGATTTCCCCTCACGGACCAGCCGGGTTTGAAACAGCGAGATCGTATCGCGCAGCGGCGTCGTCCGGTTCAGGTCGTCGGGCGTCATCGGCTGCAAGAGCGGCATCTGGCGAGGCTCAGACATGGTCAACATCCTTGCTAATTCACGGCTGACTCATGGGTAAGGATATGTGCGTCACGTCGGCGTGTCAAGCGAAAAGTTGCACGCCCGTTCTATAGCGACACGGAGCGTATCAATTCGCTCAGTTCCTTCTGCATAATGCGCGTTGGGCAAGGTTCTGACGAGAAATCCCACAGAACCACACGACGCGCCTCGAGCAATGAACGGAATTGGTTTACTTTTAGTAAAATAAGGTCTAATATGGTTCACTAGAGTTCATAAGCAGTATTGATTAAAACATTGTGCTGGAAGCGTATGCGGCACGTCGTCGATGAGTGACGCGAACCACTCCTTTATTTGTCCGGTTGATCGTGCTATCCTTCACGGAGTCATATTAAAGACAATTACGGCAGGAGCAGCGCTATTATGTTGAAAACGCAAAACTGCGGCGAGCTACGCCCGCAGCATGACCGCGAGCGCGTCACGCTGGCAGGCTGGGTGAACCGCCGGCGCGACCAGGGCGGCGTCATTTTCATCGACCTGCGCGACCGCTGGGGGATTACCCAGGTCGTCGCCAACGTCGAAACGTCGCCGGAAGCGCATCGCGTCGCCAGCGACGCCCGCAGCGAGTACGTGATTCAGGTGAGCGGCACGGTGCGCGTGCGCCCGGACGGCACGACAAATCCCGACCTGCCGACGGGCGAGATTGAAGTCGTCGCGGACGCGATCACGATTTTGAACCCGGCAAAGACGCCGCCGTTTTACATCAACAAAGAGGAAAAGATCGACGAGACGGTACGCATGAAGTACCGCTATCTCGACCTGCGCCGACCGAAGATGCAGGAAAATATCATCCTGCGGCACCGGGTCGTCAAGTTCATCCGCGATTACCTGGACGAGCGCGGCTTTGTCGAAGTCGAGACACCGATTCTGTTCAAGACCACGCCGGAAGGCGCGCGCGATTTCCTCGTGCCGAGCCGCCTGATCCCTGGCAGTTTCTATGCTCTGCCTCAAAGCCCGCAGCAGTTGAAGCAGCTTTTGATGGTGGCGGGCTACGAGCGCTATTTCCAGATCGCGCGCTGCTTC
>CALMDI010000663.1 GCA_937864975.1 uncultured Chloroflexota bacterium
ATAAATCGGTCAAAATCGGTGCCCAAGGCAAGCGCCTTCGCGCGGCCCTCGATCCCAACTATCTACTCCATTTGCTCAATCAATAAGATGCAATCGCCCTGACGTATCCATGTCCCTCATTGCGCTCATGACCGATTTTGGCAGCACCGATCCTTACGTCGGCATCATCAAGGCGGTGATGCTCGGCATTGCGCCGGATGTGACGTTGATTGACCTGACCCACGCCGTCCAGCCGCAGAATATCCGGCAGGCGGCATTCCTGCTGCGAGCCAGTTATCATTATTTTCCGGTCGGAACGGTCTTTCTCGTCGTGGTCGATCCGGGCGTGGGCACCGCCCGCCGCGCGATTGGCGTCGAGGCTGACGGTTACCGCTTTGTTGCGCCCGACAACGGCGTGCTGAGCGGCGTCCTGGTGGCAAGTACATCGGCTTCGGTCGTGGAGCTGACCGCGCCGACGTATCGGCTGGCACGGGCGAGCAGCACCTTCCACGGACGCGACATCTTCGCGCCTGCCGCAGCCCACCTTGCCGCGGGCGTGCCGCTGAAGGCGTTCGGCGCACAGGTGCATAACCCGGTCATGCTGCCGCTGCCGGAGCCAACGGTAACGCCGGGTTCGATTGCTGGCTCGATTATTCACGTCGATCACTTTGGCAATCTGATCACGACGCTTGGCGAGTTCCAATGGAATTCGCCCACGCAACTCACGGTCGCGCCGCCCGCGGGCGACGCCGTTCTCCTGCCGTCGGATCGCGTGACGGTCGTAGCAGGTGGGCATACACTTCGCGGTATCCGTCACACCTACGGGGAAGCGGGCAGGGGCGAACTGCTCGCGCTAATCGGCAGCAGCGGCTACCTGGAAATTTCGGTGAATCACGGCAGCGCGGCGGACGCGCTCAAGATGGCGATAGGGGATCGGGTGGAAATACGCCTGTCTTAACGGGAGGCGCGTTTCGACCGCGCACGCGATTATCGCCGTCGCGCTTCGTCCAGCCAATCGCGTCGAGATGTTCCAGAAGCGCAATCGCATACTTGCGCGTCGTACTGAAGCGATCTCGGAAAGCGGCAGTGCTCAGAGAGCCGTGAGTGTCGATCATGTCGAGCGCGGTTTGGGTCAGCTGCCTGTATGCGACGTCCGCGAAAATCACGTCCGGCGATACTTGGATTACCACATGAAGGTCGATCAGCGCGCGCAGAACGTCGTCACCGACCAGCGATGCCGCGTCCGCATATGAGGGCGGGGCGTAGGGCGCGGCGGCAAGCTGCCTCTCAAGCTCGTGGATGCGCGCCTGCTGCTGCTGCGTAAATTGAATTGCGTGCGTGCTGAGGCGAACGGTATTGCCATCTGCCACGACAGCGTTTTGTGAATCCAGAATGAGGGCGAGTGTTTGCTGTTTCAGCCGAACACGGCTGCGTAACTCCTCGCGCGGCATACCGGGGCGCAGCGGTTCGGCGCGGTGAAAGTCAGCCAGGATTCGCGTGACGTGATCGACCGTCACACGCCAGCGCTGTGCCGACCACAGCGTTCCATCGGAAAATTCCACCACAAGCTGGCGGTCGAGCGCTTCGCGAACGGCGACGGCAAAAGTGTCCTCGTCACAGCCGCTGCGCTGCCGCAACGCCGAGAGTGTCATAGGCTCGTCCAGCGCTGCCTGCGCCAGAAGCTCGGCGGGCGATCCTTGCAGGCGCGTTTGCAGCGTCGCGATCCGGTCGGGCTGGAAGCGGCGCCAGCGTCTTGCCGGGTGGGCATCGACAATCATGCCGCCGCCGATGGTCTGCCCCGGCGACGGATAGCGCAGGATATAATGGTCACCCTGTGCCAGCGCCAGCGGTGCGTCGAGCCGAAGCTGGAGCCAGCCTGCCTGACCCGGCATCAGGATTTCCGCGTCGAGCAGGCGCACGTGGGCGGTCGTCTCGGCGGCTCCCGCGAACAGCTTTACCTCGGCGTTGTGTTTGAGCGGTCGTCCGGCGTCTGCCACGTGTCGGAAGCGTGCGTCGACAAGGCGTGTCGGCGCAAGCTGTCCAGGTCGCGCCAGGGAGTGCCCGCGTGCGATGGCGTGACGCTCGACCCCGGCAACATTGACCGCGACTCGGCTGCCGGGGGTGGCGATATCCACCGACTGACGATAGCTCTGCAAGCCGCGAACTCGCCCCCGCAGCCCTGTCGGTTGAAGCTCGATCTCATCGCCCACGCGCAGGCTGCCACCGAGCAGCGTTCCGGTGACGACCGTGCCGAAGCCGCTCATCGTGAAGACGCGGTCGATCGACAGGCGGGGCGCTCCGTGATCGACCTGTCGGGGGAGTTCGGACAGGACGTCGCTCAGCCGGGCGAGAAGGGCGTCAATACCGTCACCTGTGCGCGCCGAAACGGGAAGAACCGGCGCATCGGAAAGCGTCGTGCCGTGAAGGGCATCGCGGACTTCGGTTTCGACCAGCCCAAGCCAGTCGGGATCATCGACCAGATCGCATTTGGTGAGCACGACCATCCCGCTCTCGACGCCGAGCAAATCGAGGATCGTCAGGTGCTCGCGCGTCTGCGGCATCACGCCTTCGTCCGCCGCGATGACCAGCAGGGCAGCATCGATTCCGCCAACGCCCGCCAGCATATTCTCGATAAAGTCGCGATGTCCCGGCACGTCGATGATGCCAACCTGCTCCCCGTCGGGCAGCGTCAGCCACGCGAAGCCGAGATCAATCGTCATCTGGCGGGCTTTTTCCTGCGCCAGCCGGTCGGGGTCGATTCCGGTCAGCCGCCTGACCAGCGTCGACTTGCCGTGATCGACGTGCCCGGAGGTGCCAATAACGCGCATGAGTGAGTGGGTTCCTGTGGGGTAGAGCAAAAGACCCCACGAGGGGGTCTTTCAGCAGCCTATCCGGCGCCGTTGCTGTGCCCGTTGCCATTACCGGGCGTCGGAGGCGTCGCCTGCGGCTGGTGTCCGCCTTTGTCGTATTCCAGCAGAAGCGATTGGTAGCGCTCGCGATACAACTGCGCCCGTTCCCGTTCGAGGCTCCACAGGCGATTGATGTTGTCGTGCAGCGGCGGGAAGAGCGATTCGGCTTCCGACAGGCGCGAGACAAACCGCTCGAATTCCTTGTCGTGAAGCCGCCAGACCTCGTCGTTCGAGAGCGTAAACTGTTTCCAGCGCTTCTGGTCGTCCGAGCGCCAGTCGTTCCATTCCTGCCGGAAGCGCTCCTCGCTCAGGCGCTGCATCTCCGCGACCTCGTTGATACGCCGCTCCAGGCGGTCGCCGATGCGCTCGAAGTCGTCGATAATTTTCTTCATGCTGCGGTAAGCTTCCGCCCATGTTTCAAAGCGCTCGATATTGCGCTGCATGAGGCTGTCGTGCTCGCCGGAGCGTTTGACGAGATCGTTAATCTGCTGGTCGCGCTGTTGAAGGAGGAGCGTTTGCTGGTCGATGAATGCCTGAATTTGCTCCCGGCGCTCGCGGTCGCCGTTCTGGACTTCCAGCACTTTGCGCTCATTACGAATGGAAAGGTCTTCAAGAAGTGTAATCTTCGGACGCACGCCGTCAATCGTCTTGCGGACTTCGGGAAGCTCGGACTCGACTTCCGAAAGGCGGCGCGCATCCTGACGGCGCTGCTCCTCAAGGAATGCGATGCGGCGGTCAGGCTCTTCAAGTCGCTTGAACAGATCATCGACGCGCTGTTGAAGGGTTTGCACCGCCTGCGCCAGCCGGTCGCGCTCGACGTGAATTGCCGGAAGCTCGGTCGTCTGCCGCTCGATCTTGGTCGCTTTGTCGCCAACCTCGCGCACTGCTCGCATGACTGCTTCACGATTCAATTCGGCGCGGCGCTCGGCTTCGCGCTCCGCGGTCAGCCGTTTCGCCTCGATACTTTCCACCATCTGCTGCATTTCTTTGCGAAGCTGATCCATGACTTCGGCGTCGCGCCCGGCGGGAACCGCCTGCGACCGCATGACGGTTTGATCCGATTCGAGCGTATTCAGCCGCTTGGACAGGGTATCCATAATGTCTTGCTGCTGGGCAAGCCGTTCCTGTAGGGTGGCAATCGTCGACTTGTCGCGACGGCGCTCTTCGTCGAGCCACTCGATCATCCGCGCGGCTTGGTTAATATCCATCGATCACGTCCTCCAGGCATTCTTACAAAAAACGGAAATGCCGTAACTTCATACCTATCCAGACGATTATAACACAGCACCCCGGCAGAATTACATCGGTTACTGTGATTGCTAGTTGCCATGCTGTGGACGCGAAACCCCACCCTCTGCCTCCCTCCCCGATTTCGGGGAGGGA
>CALMDI010000664.1 GCA_937864975.1 uncultured Chloroflexota bacterium
GCTGTTTGCCGGCGCGCGCGAAGCCGCGAGCGGCAACGGACGGCAATCCGCCGTCGCGGTGCCGATGCAGGTCGCCGTCGATGTAGGTCGGGGCACTGCCGCCTATCTGACCAGCAGCGACTCCGATTGGAACGTTACGCCTCCGCTTGGACATCTGATGCTCGTGAATGAGCGTATCCGGCTCGATCCTCAGTCGCAGGCGCTTATCCATTTCCGCGATCCATACCGCAACAATCAACTGGTGGCTTCGGTGACGATGAAAGGCGGCGTCGAGCTTTTCCTCGGCACTGCCCAGCGCCCCCGCTTCCAATGGAGTTCGGTCGACTATCGCATCGATCTTCAGGATGTCGTCGGCGAGTTGGATGTTTACATCCCGGAAGGGCTTGACCGCGGCATCTCGGTCAATCTCGGCACGGCGGAAGGCGCGTTTGTTTACCTGGTCGACAGCGGCGACTACACCGTCACGGCGACGGCGACGCAGGTACAGGTGGTCAATCGGGGCGGTCAGGCGGCGGTCAGCGCGTCCGACCCCGCCACGACGCGGCTTGTCCCGGATGGGCAGCTTGGCGTCATGGCGCTGGTCGATGCGACCAGCGACGTTGTCTTTACGCCGCTGTCGACCAATCTGCTCCAGCCCGCGCGCTTTCAGGCGTTCAATGCCAGCGCGCTCGCACAGCCGACCATGCCTCTGAACGATTTGGTCGCACCCTGGCAGTGCGGCGACAGCCAGTCGCCCCCGCCCGGACAGGTCGGATTTGGGATGCCAGGCGGTCGCTCCGGTATCCGGCTCTTCCGCGCTAACGCCGATACACACGGCGAGACCGGCTGCTCGCAGTCTCTGGGCGAGGGACAGGCGGGGCTGGACGTGACCGGCTTTACGTCGCTCGTTTTTAAGACAAATTTCTATATTCAGGATCACTCGGTATCCTTATGTGGTATTCAAGGCAGCGAGTGCCCGCTGATGCTGCTGCTGGATTACAAATACATTGACGCCAACGGCAATGAGCAGCTAAAAGTCTGGTATCACGGCTTTTATTCTAAAGCCGATCCGTCCCTGGATTATCCGACACGCTGCTTAAGCTGTCTGCGCGAGCATGAGCTGGTGTATGCGGGAACGTGGTACACCTTTGAAAGCACGAATCTGCTCGAACTGATTCCTGAAGCCGAACGTCCGACCGCGCTGCTGCGCGTGCGGTTCTATGCGTCGGGTCACGAATACGACGTGTACGTAAGCAACGTCGCTCTTTACGCAGGCTGACGTCAGTTTATTTCTCCGCGTTCCCGGCAGCTTCGCCGGTTTCAGTCGAAGCCGAGGCGCAGGTCACGCAGCGAGCGCCAGCCCTGACGCGCGACGATGATGTGGTCGATCACCGCAATGTCCAGCAAGCGCCCCGCGGCGACGAGCGCCCGCGTCATCTCGACGTCTTCGGGCGAGGGCTGGGGGCTGCCGGACGGATGGTTGTGCGCGAGAACAATTGCCGGACTGTTGCGCGCAATCGCCTCGCGAAAGACTTCCGAGACCCTTAAAACAGACATATTCAGCGTGCCGATGTAAACGGTGCGAATGGCGATGAGCCGACGACCGGCGTCAAGCAGGATTACGCGGACGTGCTCTTGCGGCAGATCGCCCATGTCGGCAACCACTCGCGCGGCATCGGCAGCATTGGCAATCACCGGGCGTTCGTCGCTCAGTCGGGCGGCAAGCCGCCTGCCGACTTCAAACGCCGCGAGAAGCTGCGCGCTCTTGGCATCGCCCATGCCGCGGAAGCGCTGAAGTTCTGCCGGGGTCGCCTGCGCGAGACGGTGCAAGCCGCCGAAATGCGCGAGAATGCGCTCGGCAAGATGCAGGGCATTTTCCTGCGCCGTCCCGGTTCGCAGGAGAATTGCCAGCAGTTCCGCCGTCGAAAGCGCCGATGCGCCCTGGCTGAGTAAACGCTCGCGCGGGCGCTCGTCGTCCGGTAGATCCTGCATCGGCACGTTGGACTGTTTCCGGTCGGATGCCACGCAGCACGTCCTTCAGCCTGAGCGACGAGAAAATGACGCGGCGGATCGGCGCCAATGGTACCGAATTGCGCCACTCTTGCCCCACAAGTATACTGACTTCGACCGATGTATTGTGTCAGCGCCAATTCGCGCGGAGAGACGTTATGCCCGACATGAATCTCGACAACGTCGGAAACATCTTTCTTGGAGTTACCGTATATGCCGGGATGGTTCTGGCGGCGTTCTGGCTGGCAATGGTCATCTGGACATTCCGCGATATGCGCGCTCGCTCGCGCGACTTCATCGCGCAGCTTCTGGTCGCGCTGCTGGTCGCCGTGCTCAACGTGCCGGGACTCGTGATTTATCTGATGCTGCGCCCACGTGAAACCCTCTCGGAAGCGTACGAGCGCTCACTTGAGGAAGAAGCGCTGCTTCAGGAAATCGAAGAAAAACCGACCTGCCCCGGCTGCAAGCAGCGCGTGCAGGAAAGCTGGCAAGCCTGCCCCGCCTGCCACACCCGCCTCAAACAGCCGTGCGTTCGCTGCGGGCAGATGCTGGAGCTTTCGTGGAATCTGTGCCCCTACTGCGCGACCGCGCAAACCGGCTATGGCGGTGAGAGCAGGCATTCGCATACGCGCGCCTACCCGGCGTCCATACCCGAAGCGTGGGACGCGCGAAGCTACAGCCAGCCCGCGGCTATTGAGTTTGTGGAGGAGGATTAGGCGACGCCACCAGCTCGCCTGCCTCGCCCACGGTGTGAATTTTCAGGAAGTTGGTCTGCCCGCCCACCCGGAACGGCACCCCCGCGATAATCACAATCGTCTCTCCAGACTGGAGCAATTTGGCGTCGTGCGCCGAACGCACCACCACGCCGATCATTTCGTCAATGGAATTGAATTCCGGCACCATCAGCGGCACGACGCCCCAGACCAGCGCCATGCGCCGGAAGGTCGTTTCGCTGGGCGTCACGCAGATGATGGGCGTTTTCGGTCGTTCCTTCGCTACGCGGCGGGTTGTATACCCCGTCAGCGTCGAGGTGACGATGGCGCGGCAGTTGAGCGCTTCCGCGATTTGCGAGGTCGCCTGGCTGACCGCATCGGAGACCGCTTCGCGACCTTCCGCGTTCGGCGGGTAAATCTGCCGACCTTCGGGGCGATTCGAGAGCAGAATGTTCTGTTCGGCAATCAAGGCGATATTCGTCATGGTTTCGACGGCGCGTACCGGGTACGTACCGCTCGCCGTCTCGTTGCTGAGCATGACCGCGTCGGTGCCGTCCACGATGGCATTGTAAACGTCGCTCGCCTCGGCGCGCGTCGGGCGCGGGTTATCGACCATCGAGCTTAACATCTGCGTGGCGGTGATGACTGGCGTCGCGGCGGCGTTGCATAAGCGAATGATCCGCTTCTGGTGGTAAGGCACTTCCTCGGCGGGGGTTTCCACGCCTAGGTCGCCGCGCGCGACCATAATCGCGTCGGACGCTTCGATGATCTCGACAATATTTTCGAGCGCTTCATGCTTCTCGATCTTGGCGACGACGGCAGCGGCGGCGTCGAGATGGCGGATGAGCCAGCGCATTTCGCGAATGTCTTCCTGCGAGCGCACGAACGACATGGCGATGTAGTCGGTGTTCTTCGACAGCGCGAATTTGACGTCTTCGCGGTCTTTGTCCGTGATGGCGGACAGGGTCAGTCGGGCGGTTGGG
Source organism: uncultured Chloroflexota bacterium (assembly GCA_937864975.1). GTDB lineage: Bacteria > Chloroflexota > Anaerolineae > Aggregatilineales > Phototrophicaceae > ZC4RG36. The sequence continues at coordinate 3,686 of CALMDI010000664.1, forward strand.
GCGGTCACGCCTTTGCGCGACGTGAGCGCGCCCCCGACGACGACCTCACAAACGAGCGAGCGCGCCGTCACGCCCGTCACTTTGAATTCCAGCTTGCCATCGTCGATGAGAAGCTGCATTCCCTCCTTGATGTCGCGGACAAATTCGGGGTGGGGAATTTGAACGACGTTGTTCTCGCCATTTGCCGGGTCAAGCGTCAGGACAATCCGGTCGCCCGGCGCGAGCATCAACGGCTCATTGTCGATTCTGCCGATACGAATTTTCGGTCCCTGAATGTCGCACATCACCGCGACGACGACGCCTTCTTCGCTGGCAACGCGCCGAACGTCGTCAATCGTTTTGCCATGAACGTCGTGATCGCCATGCGAAAAGTTGATGCGGGCGACATTCATCCCCGCGCGGATCATCTGTCGAATGAGTTCGGCATCCCGCGACGTAGGTCCGATGGTCGCTACAATTTTGGTGCGTTTCCCGTCGATCCGACTGGGCAAGGTGAATCCTTTCTGGGGTCTGGCTTGTCGTCCGCCCAGGCGCGACTAGAGATCGAGTCCGAGATTGGTGAAGGCGCGCAGCCCTGCATACTCTGCCGCGGCGCCCAGTTCTTCCTCGATACGAATTAGCTGATTATATTTCGCCACCCGGTCGGTGCGTGCGGGCGCGCCGGTTTTGATCTGCCCGGCGTTCATGGCGACCGCGAGATCGGAGATCGTCGTATCCTCGGTTTCGCCGCTGCGATGGCTGGTGACCACCGTCATGCCATGCCGCTGGCTCATCTGGGTGGCGGCAAGCGCTTCCGTCAGCGTGCCAATCTGGTTGACCTTGAAGAGCAGGGAATTCGCCGCTTTTTCCGTGATTGCCTTTCGGACGCGCTCGACGTTCGTCACGAGCAGGTCATCGCCGACGATTTGCACGCGATCCCCGACTGCCGCGGTCAGTTTTGTCCAGTGCGCCCAATCGTTTTCGGCGAGTCCATCTTCGAGGGAAATGATCGGGTAGCGACTGCACCAGTCCACCCAGAATTCGACCATTTCCTCACCGGACAGCACGCGCTTTTCAATTTCAAGATGATACTTGCCATCTTTGTAAAGTTCTGAAACGGCGGGGTCGAGAGCAATGCG
>CALMDI010000665.1 GCA_937864975.1 uncultured Chloroflexota bacterium
TTTCCAGGTTCTCCCTCCCCGAAATCGGGGAGGGAGACAGAGGGTGGGGTTTCGCGTCAGAACTAGCAATCAAGGTAATTTTGTCTATTCGATGGCGCGTGATGGGCTAAATAACCGTGAGGTAACTTAAAGTTTAACCCTTGCGAAATTTGCGTCTCATCGCTATATTGATGATACTTATGATAAAAATTGCGTTCGCGTGAGGCGTGGATGAGCGCAAGCAGTGCCATGCAGGAATACCTCGCCGAGGCATACCGCCTCGCCTATTATCAGGACGACGATCCTTACATCTCGACGTCGGCGCTCGCGAAAGTCATGCACGTGTCGGCTCCGGCGGTGACACGCATGGTGCAGCGGCTGAAGGAAGATGGCTATCTGGAGCACGAGCCGTATCGCGGCATATACCTGACGCCGCGGGGCGAGCGTGAAGCCCTGTTGTGCATTCGTCGCCACCGCCTGGTCGAGTGTTTTCTGGTCGACGTGATGAAGTTCGGCTGGCATGAAGTCCACGACGAGGCGGATACGCTCGGCGCGATGGTCAGCGATGAAGTCGTCAGCCGCATGGAGCAAATGGCGGGCTTTCCGCGCCGCTGTCCACACGGCGAGCCGATTCCCTCGGTCGAAGGCGCGATGCCCCGCGTCAAAGATCTGCCGCTGAATGAAGCGCATCCGGGCAGCGATCTGGTTGTCAGCCGCGTCAACACCCATGACGTTCACATGCTCGACTATCTGGGACAGCTTGGGCTGAAGCCCGGCACACGCTTTCACCTGCTCTCGCGCGCGCCGTTCCACGGTCCGCTGCAACTGCGGATCGGCGACGAGGTGCAGATGATTGGTCACGAACTGGCAGGCGTACTGCGCGTGTGCGGCGAGACGGAATTCGCACTCGCCTGACTGGCAAATCAAGCGGTTGGTCGAAGCCGAGACAGAAACCTATCTCGGCTTTTTAGTTGGAGCGCCAGACGCCGAGCGCGAGGCACGCCCACCCTGCCAGCAGCGCCAGCCCGCCCAGCGGCGCGACCGCGCCCATCGCGCGCATATTGGCGATACTGAACAGGTAGAGACTGCCGGAAAACAGGATGGCGCCGAGCACGAGGAGATAGCCACCCCACACGAGCAGGCGGTGATTCCAGCGTTCCACTGCCCAGGCAACCCCGAGCAGCGCCAGCGCGTGAATCAGATGGTAGTCGGACGCCGTCTGGAAAGTGGCTTCCAGATTGGGGTTTGCGGCGAAGTGCGCGCGCAAGCCGTGCGCTCCAAACGCGCCAATTCCAACGCCGACAAGCGCCAGTAATGCTCCCATGACAAAGAACCGTCGTGCCATGCTGTCCTCGACGCTGAAGTTCGGAGACTGATTATAGACCTGTTCGATACAATCGGAATCAAAGCGTTAACGTGGTTCCAGGAGCAGTGTGCCTTATCATAAGGTTGCGAACGCGAATCGAAACTATCGCAAAGCGGGATGGTGCGGGTGTCGGCAAAACCGGTTTCACTGGAGCATTTTTATTACGGTCAGGTGACGCGCGACGGCAAACCCGACGGGCAGCTTCGCGTGCTCGCCTGGTCGGATGGGGTGACGCAGGATAAGCTGTCAGACATCGTGCGGGCGGGTCTCGTGCCTCCCTTTCCCGGCGCGCCTCTGGCGTCCTGGGGGATCGTGCGGGCGCAGAACACGCCATTTACGCTGGTTCAGGCGCAGCTTGCGCCGTCCGGCGCGGCAATGCTTCATTACGTGCTTCTGCCCACCGATGCGCTGCGTAACCTGGCGGGGAATCTAAAGCTGCTCGCGAACCTGCTCGACACGACGATGCCGGAATTCGGCGAGGAAAGCGAGCCGCTGTTGCCGCTCACGCTGTCGGCAGCGGAGCCGCTGTTGGCAGCGGCGCAGGCAGATGCCATGCTCGACCTGATGAGCGCGGCGAAAGACCGCCTCGACGTCGTGGAATCCTTACTTGCCGCCGTCGTGCAGGGCATGACGCTGGTGGTCGAAAATGCGCCGCTCGATGCCGCGCGCCGCCTGTCCTTTGTCGAAGGCTTATTATCTCTGCTGCCCGCGCCGACCCGTTTCGCGGTCACCTTTGCCACGCACACGCTGCCGACAACCCGCGTCGATGCCCAGATTCGTTTTGCCAAAGACGCCGAAGCGCCCGACGGCGCGCTGATTTATGACTGGACGACGGCGGCGGTTTCCGGCACCGCCCCCGAACACGAGTACAGCCGCTACATCGTCAGCCAGCTTCGGCTCGATACCGGTCTCGTCCTCGAACAGACCGAGGCGCTCACGCCCGTCGCGGCATGGCGCATCAAGCGCGGCGATCCGCTCACGGACGCGCTGGCGTATGCTTCGCGCCGCCTGACGATGGATCGCGCGCTTCAGAACAACCTGCCCGTGCCGTCGGAAGACGCCGCGAAGGTTCTGGGCGAAGATCCAACGCTCACGGAAAGCCTGCGCGGCGCTTACGCGCGTCACGTCCTGATGTTCGCGCTGGCGCTGGACAATCTCGAACAGGCAGATTCACTCGCATTGATGGCGGGGCAGCAGCGCGAGATCGGGCGGACGCTGGTTCAGCAGCTTGCCGAAGCCGTCGCCAGCGGCAAAGCCCTGCTGGTTTACCGACTTGTCACGCGCTGGCTGCAAAACCCGCTTGGACCGCGCGGCATGGACTGGATTTCGCTCGTGCAGTCGGCGGCGCACGCGCACATGCGCGCGCTGGTCGACGCCGGAGACGCGGCAGCGCTGCGTGAATTCCTCGAAACGCTCCATCTCAGCGATGACGTCACCGAAATCAGTCAGACGATGACGACCGTCCTCGACGTCGTGACGCCGCTGGCGGGAAAAGATCGCGCGCTGGCGACCACCGTCTTTTTAATCGGCACGCAGTATTGCAGCGCAGAGCAGCTTTTCGAGGTCGGAAGCGCGCCCGATTTTATGACGCAGCTTCCCGATCCCATGTATCGCCTGTTCAGTTACCTCAACGAGCTTGAAGCAGGCTCCGCGCCGCCGGGGCTGCTCGCGCGCGCCGTGTCGTCGTTTGACGAGGCGTGGGCGACGCTGCTTCTAATCCGGCTGACCGAAATCCTTTTTAACAACCAGCGCTTCGACATGCTGGACAATACCGCGCTGAGCGGACTGGCGCGCGCGGCGATCCACCCGGCAGCCGATGCGTTCGACCCGCTGTTTCGCGCGTTGGTGCAAACGCTGTCCACGGACAAAGCGCTGCCGCAGCTTGACGAATTGAGCCAGCGCTATCTGCTTCAAATTCTGCTGGCGCGGCGCGCGTATGGGGAATTGGCGCACGAACTCATGCGTCATTCGCGCGTCCTGTACCCGGCATCGCACCAGGCGGAATATGCCGTGATGGTGCGTCGGGTATTCGTCGATACTCCGCTGCCGCTGGACGATACGCTGATCGCGCTTCAGGCGTTGAGCAAGGGCGGCGTGAAGCCGCTGCCGCTGGTGATGGCGCATCTCGGCGCGCTCAAGGCGCATGACTGGTCTGAGGGCGTGGAGTCTATCGCCGCGAACGTGACGACGCTCCTGTTCAATCACCGCGACGTCATCGAAACAATGCCGCCCGCGTCCGTGCTTGAGCTTCTGGATTATCACGTCAAGCAGCGCAACCTGGCGGAGAGCGTTCGCGCCGCCGCCGTCCTGCCCACTCTCGCGGCGCAGAAGGGGGAAAGCGGCGTCCTGCTCATGGCTCAGATGTATCGAATGCTCGACTGGGATCGGCAGGCGCGCCTCGCCGCGCTCGAAATTTTGCGGCGCTTCGTGCGCGAGATCGACGAGGGGCTGGCATGGCAGGTGGTCTTACGCCTGAGCAGCACGCTCGG
>CALMDI010000666.1 GCA_937864975.1 uncultured Chloroflexota bacterium
AGGGCAAATGTCCCGCTGCACGCTGCCACGCAGGCACACCGCTGTAGAGAGCGCCGCTGGCAGTATCCTTGATCTGCCATGCATCGTAAGGAGGCGATGATGCAGCAGGAGCTTCTTCCGTAGATAGTTCCTCTACAGCAATTTCGTCATTCCGCGTAAGCGCCAACAGCAGCCACAGCGGACTGTCAGATGCAGGTTGAGCAATCGCCGATGGGGTTCGCTTGAGGCGTAGTTGTTTGTCCAACAACACAATCCAACTCGCCTCATAGAACGTGAAATACGAAATCGTCATGACCAATGAGAAGTCCTGTACTGCCATGGTCACGGCGATGCCCAAATGCAGCATCATGCCCAACGACAACCCCAAGAGCCGTAGATATGGCTGACCAAGCGGCGAAAACACCAGCGGGATAAATGAGCCTTCGATCACCAATGCCGTATAGCTCATCACCTTCAGCAGCCAATCAGGCGCGTATAGCAGCAGCCAATCGCCAGTCGGCAGCGTCAGTGTTTGCAATTGGAAAACGTAAAACAATGCCTCCCCGCGCCGCCAAATCTCACCGGGAAGCTTCAGAATAAACGTGAAAAAGTAAACGACGCCGACCTGTATCTGTGTCACGCGCAACGGAAATGCAAACGCCGTCTGTGGCGCTGGAGAAACACGCAAATCGTCTAAAGCGTGCGAACGCCCATAACGTGACCAGCGAACGCGCACGACATCGACGGAATAATACTGACCTAACGGAAGGAACATTGCCCAGAAACTCATCACGCGCAGCATGGTATCTGCACCACTGAGCACGTAAATGTTACGCTCGTGGATGGAAAGAATCATCACAAAGTTAAGGACTGCCATTAAGCGTGTGCGATAGCCGACCATAAGACAGAAATTAACCAGCGCCCACAGGATGAAAAAGGTAATGACCATCCACGTTTCTGGAAGCGCATCCATCAACGAAAAGCGATCAATGCGCGCTACCATTTCCATCGTCGGTAAAGGCACAATCCCCTGATTGCTGTAAAACCAGGATGCCAGCGGAAGATGGAACAGCGCATCCTTGAATAACAGCGCGGCAAAAAAGATGCGGAACACCGCGATAGGACGACTGTCGATTTCACCAAACCAATAATCGACGCTCAGGAAGTTGTAAAACGGCGGAAAAAGTCGCTTCATAAACTATTCTCTGTTGATCACATTACTTATAAGCTGACGTTACGCAAGTTCACCTCGAACAAGGGGTTTAAACCCCTTGTTCACAAGCTCAGAGTGCGTAAGGTGAATTATAAGTTTAGCGCGTCACTGTGTTTCATTCGACTAATTTTTGTTTTAGAGAGTTCGACAGGCTACAATAAAATTGCGAAAATCGGAAATTAACATCGACTGTGCCGATTGGGAGGCTTTTTATGAGTTCTGCTTCAAGAATACGCTACCGCATTCTTCTTAGCTGTGCGTTGCTACTTTTGCTCATGGCAGCGTTGTGGAGTATGCCACTGCAAGCGCAAAATGGGAACGTCCATTATTTACAGGCAACCTATCGTCCAACATTAACCCCTGTCCCGCCCCCTGTAGCGCTGCTGCTGACCATCAACACGTCAAGCTGCGTGCTTTCGGCAGTTGCATCAGCAGAAGAAGCCGCACCACGCGCTACGTTCCGCCCAACTTTGACGCCCATTCCACCCACGGCAGACCCGAACGCTGCGCCGCAAGCTGAACCCTTCTTCCTCAGCAATGCGCCAACTTACACCATTGGCGAGGGCTGCGATGCCGTTGCCGAGCGCCTCATGTCCGACGACGCATTCGACAATCCTGCCGAGCCCGGCTCGATCGGCGAGCTGACGCGCGTGACGCGGACGCGCGGCCGGTTGCTCGTGGTCGACCAGGTGGCCTCGGCCGACCCGCTGGAGGCGCTCGCGCACAACCGCTTGGAGCGATTGCGCGACCCCAGCCATGTGCGCGTCCTGTCGGATCAGGATTTCCGGCTCCTCTTCGACGCGAACGACCTCGTGCTGCGGCGATCCGAGGTCGACCGCGAGGACGTCGAGCTCGACCGGTTCCTCGACCTTGCCGGGTGCGCCGGCGACGATCGGGCAGCCGTGTACGCGGAGGTCGAGCGCCTGCTGGCGAGCGGCCAGACGGCAGGGATCTCGCTCCGGCGCTCGAGAGGCGGCTTCGCCCTGACGCTCGCGGTCGGCTGGTATCTGCTCGAGAAGGTGCCGCCGCCCGCGCCTACGACCGCCACTTGATCGTGCAACCGACGGCGGGAGTCTCCGCGATCGGAGGCTCGGCGCCTGCGAGCACGGCGTCCAGCGCCTGACGGAGATACTGAACGGCCCCCTCTGGATCCTGGTAGTTCGAGTCCGGCGCGCCGTGGTAGACCAGCCTGCGCTGCGCGTCGAAGAGAAAGACCTCGGGAGTGCGAGCGGGCTGGTACGCCCGCGCGACGTCCTGGGACTCGTCGTAGAGAAACGGGAAGACGAAACCCTTCTCGCGGGCACGCGCCTCCATGTGCTCGAAGCGGTCGCCCAGGTGGTCGTTCGAGTTGATCGCCACGACCGCCGCTCGCCCCGCGTACTCACGGGCCACGTCGTTCAGGCGATCCTCCCAGGCGACGACGTACGGGCAGTGCACGCACGAGAAGACGACCGTCAGCGGCATGCCGTCGTAGTCGGCGAGCGTATGCCGGCGCCCGTCGACCCCGGGGAGATCGAACGGGGGAGCCGTTGCGCCGAGCGTCAGCCGTGGCATTCGGTGCGAATGCTAGCGTCCCGCCCCATGGCTGAGCCCGAAAGCGAACTCGAGCCGTACGAGCCGCTGTACGACGGTGTGGCCTTGGGGATGTGGCTGTACTCGCGAGCGGCATTCCGCGTCGAGACGCTCGGAGAGCTTCGCTCCGAGCCGGGCCTGCTGCTGGTCTCCACGCACCGTGCCGAGAGCGACGTACCGCTCCTCTGCCCGTCGGTCTACTCGCGCTGCCACTTCCTGCTCGACCGCCGTGCAGCGCGGCTCTGCTTCGCCGCCCGCGACGACATGTTCGATCGCGGGTTCGTCGCGGGGTTTCCCGACCGGCTTCCCTTGGGGGCGCGCCGGCTTCTCTACGGGCTGCGAGCCGGGCCGTACCTGCCGCGCGTCCGCGTGCATCCGATTCCGTACCCGGGCATCACCTGGATGCGCATCGGCTGGGCGCTCGAGCGACTTCCTGCGGCGATGCCGCTCGACGCAGCCTTGCCGCCCGAGGTCGCCCAGCGCTTTCGCGCTCGGGCGGAGGAGGCGCGGCTCGATTCGCCGTGCTCGGTCGGAGACGCCTTGACGGGTGTCTACGCCGATCTCCTGTGGGCGTACTGCTCGCGCGAGGAGCTCTCGTCCTCCGTGTTCGAGGAGCTCTGGCGCACGCGGGCGAGCGAGGGCGCGGCGGCTCTCCGGCGACTGATCGGGCATGCGCGCACGTCGGGCGAGATGCTCCTGCTCTTCCCCGAAGGAAAGCCCTCGGAGGACGGCTCGATCGGCCCGCTGCAGCCGGGGCTCGATCTGTTCGTGCGGCGCGCGCGACCGCCCGCCTTGAAGCCCGTGGCGATCTCCTACGACGGGCTCGTGCCCGGAAGGTCTCGGGCTGTGGTCGCGTTCGGGGCGCGTCTCGGCCCGGACGACGGCCCCGCGGAGGAGCGGCTGCTCGCGGCCCTGCGCGCGACGATGCCCCTGACCGCGGGCCAGGTGGTCGCGCACGAGCTCGTGGCCGCGGCCGGAGCGGGCCGCGAGTCCGTGCTCGCCGGCGCGATCGACCGGGCTGTGGCCGCGGCGGTCGCCTCGGCGCTCGCGGAGGGACGGCCGGTGGAGCGCGCGTTGCGCGGCTCCGAGCGGCGCGCCCGCCTGTCCGAGACGCTCCGGGCGTTGATCCAGCGGGGCGTCGCCGCCTCCAGGGACCGCCGCAGCCTCGTCCTGGAACCGGACCGGCTGCTCGCCGATCCGATCGTGCTCCGCTCGGCGCGGGAGTACGCAAGCGCTCGCGGCGCGGACGGCGGTGGGCTCGCATCAGGATGACGAAGCGAGCCTCCTCGACATCCGCTCCGGAGCGTCGTCGTGGTCGGCGCGCTACGCCTCCTTGTAGATCCGCTCCTTGACCTGCGCCTCCTGACCCGGCTCGGGCGACCGCCGCAGGCTGAAGGCCCTCGGGAAGGCCCAGCGCAGGAAGACGATGCCGAGAAGGGTGATCGGGATCACGACCATGGCGTGCACGGTCAGGACGTACGGCACGCCGAGGCTCTTCGGCACGCCGAGCTGCTCGGAGGCGACGAGCGTCAGGTAGTCGAAGCTTCCGAGGCCGGCGGCGGTGGCGGGCACTCCCAGCGCGAGGTTCCCGATTCCCTCGAGCAGGAAGTAGCCGCCGACGGACATGTCGAGGCCGTAGCCGAGGCCGATGACGTAGTACATGCCGAAGTCGGCGAGCCAGATGAGCACGGACGTCCACAGGACCCGCACGAGCGTCTTGCGCGCCCGGAACGCGCCGAGGCCCTCGACGAAGTTCGCCGTCCAGCGGCCGATCCTCGAGTGCCAGCGGTCGGGAAGACGCTTGGTCAGCCGCCAGATGAGCTCCTCGACCCGCTCGGGGCGCGTCGCCGCGTAGGCGACGAGCCCGATCCCGAGCACGCACCCGGCCGAGAGCGCGATTCCCGCATAGAGCAGCGCGCCCCTCTCGCCGACCCACAGCGCACCCATCAGGATCCAGACGGACAGCACGATCCCGTCGAGCAGGCGCTCGGCGAAGAGCGTCCCGGCGGTCACGAACGGCGGGATCTTGTACCGCTCGCGTACGGACTCGATGCGAAGCAGGTCGCCGCCGCGGGCGGGGAGGACGTTGTTCGCACCCGCGCCCACGCTCAGGATCGGGAACAGCGTTCGCGCCCGGGCTCGGTAGCGCGCAGCCGAGAAGAGGTAGCGCCAGCGCAGCGCGATGATTGCCCAGTTCAGGAGCACGAAACCCGTCGCGGCCGCGATCGACCAGCCGGGAAGAGACCAGATCTCGTCCCAGGCGTCGCCGAGATGGACGGTTCGTAGGAACAGCCACAGAAATGCGACCGTCGCGGCTGTCCCGATGACGAGCCGCAGGATCGTCTGCCTCCGCTGGGTCATTCGCGGCTCAGTATCTCGTCCTGTCCTGCCGGTCCGCCAGATGGTAGAGACTTCGCGACGCCATGGCACGTCTCGGCGACAGCGGCCGGTTTTCCCCGAAGCGGGAGATCGCAATCGGGCTCGGCATGTACGCGGCCTATCTGCTCGTGCGCCGGCTGGCCCTGAGCGGCGACGGACGGGAGCGGGCTGAACGGAACGCGCAGCGGATCGTCGCCGTCGAGCGGCGCGCGGGGATTCACGTCGAGCCGCGGCTCCAGCAGCTGGTGCTGCCGTATCGCGGCCTCGTCGGGGTCTTGAATCTCGGCTACGCGACGCTGAACGTCGGTGCGACCGTCGCCTGGCTGATCTGGCTC
>CALMDI010000667.1 GCA_937864975.1 uncultured Chloroflexota bacterium
ATCAACCCGGACGAAGCGGGCCGCGCCGATCTCATCTTCTCCCCCCACGACCATATAGATCATTGTCACGGCGGCACGATGGTACCGATGACTCGGAACACGGACGCGATCTGTATCGCGCCGGAGTCGTCGGCGCGAAAAATGCGGGAGTTCGGCATCGCCGAGGATCGGATCCGGCAGGTGCAGCCGGGCGACGTGGTCGAGTTCCGCGACGTGACCCTCTATATATACCCCGCGTACGACGCCAACGAGGTTTATGCCGTCACCTACGTCGTAGAGTCCGGCGGTGTCCGGTTATTCGTGTCGGGCGACACGTCCGATGGTCCGGCGCTGGCGACCGTCGCGGAAAATCACAGGCTCGATTATGCTCTGCTGGCGTTCGGGCGCACGTGGTACATGGACGAGGAACAGTGTCTTGCCGTGGCGCGCAAGCTGCGCCCGAAGATTCTCCTGCCGTTTCACTGGGAGTTCTGGCGAAATCATACCGGCGACATTCAGAAGTTATTCAAGCTGTACTTCGACCAGAAGCCCGATTTCGACATCAAAATTCTGCTGATTGGCGATTCAATTCCATTGACGTCGTAATCGGCATCCTGTGCAAAGGCGCTATAGCCGAAGGGAGACCGTTATCGAAAACGACGACATGCCCAACTTTATCCATGCGAACCAAACTATTGCCGGGAGGCTGTTATGAAGAATCGTCTGCTTTCACGACACAGCATGAGTCGCCTTTTGCTGCTCGCACTATTGTCTGCAAGTTTATCGGTTGGCGCCGTGCTGGCGCAGGACGCGACGCCGGAGCCGGAGCCGCTCAACGACCGGCTTGTCGGTCTGTCCAGCCCGATTGAAGTCGAAATTCTCAACGAGTTTTACGCCGACATGAGGGTTGAAGCCGAGAAGCCGGAAAACCAGATCGACCTGGTTGTGGTCGACGCCGGGGGCGACGCCATCAAACAGTTTGGCGACATCGAAGCGATGGTCGCCCAGGAGTACGACGGCATTTTCTTCCTCGTCCTCACGCCCGAAGGCATGGACGACCTCGTCGCCCGCGCCGTCGAACAGGGGATCTGTGTCTTCAACCACAGCGCGTCGCCCATCACTGGCGTCACGCAAAACGTCGTGCTTGATCAGTACAACACCGCGTATCAGGTCGGCGTCGCGGCAGGGGAATGGATCAACGAGCACTACGACGGCGTCACCCAGATTGGCATTATGGGCAACCGCGCCGACCCGCAGCTTGCAGAGCGCACGCGCGGGTTAAAAGAGGGCGTCCTCGCAACCGCGCCCGGCAGCGAGATTGTCGGCGAAGTTGAAGCCAACACGGTCGATCTTGGCGCGGCAGGTACGGCGAACCTGCTTCAGGCGAACCCGGATATCCGGGTCATCCTGTCCTTCGGCGATGACGCAGGTCTTGGCGCTTACACGGCGGCGACCGAAGCCGGTTTCACGGATGGCGATGAATTCTTCATCGGCAGCGCCGATGGCACGCAGCTGGTCCGCGACCGGATCGCCGAGAACGGTATTTACCAGGCGACGTGGAGTTACATGTTCCCGCTCAGCGCGACGCAGTGGATGCGCGACATGCAGAAATGCCTGCGCGGCGAAGCCGTTCCTCCCACGCGAATCGAGCGCGGCTTGCTCGTGACCCGTGAGACGCTGGAAGACGTGAACGCGCTGGTGAACGACCCGCAGGCGCCCGAACTGCAGTATCTGTATGACGATCCGAACGTCATGGAATACAGCGACGAACCACTCTTCACACCCGGCTCGCCGGAAGAGGCAGCAGCGTTAGAGGCTGCCGCCGAAGCCACGGAAGAGGCGGACAGCTAGACCTCCGATCCATAGGGTATAGGGTGAGGCAGCAAGCCGTGAACCGGCTCGCCGCCTCACCACTGTGTCGCTTCAATCGACTGAGGGAACGCAAGCATGGCTGAGGACAAGCCCCATATTCGCGGCGTCGGCTTAACCAAGTACTTTGGCGGCGTACTGGCTCTCAATGCGGTGAGCCTCGAATTTTTTCCCGGTCACGTAGTTGCCCTGGTGGGCGACAACGGCGCGGGGAAAAGCACGCTGGTGAAAATCCTGAGCGGAATTCACCAGCCTGACGCGGGCGAAATCTGGGTGGGCGACACGCAATTAACCCACCTGAGTCCGCACCGGGCGCGCGCCTATGGCATTGAGACGGTCTATCAGCACCTGTCGCTGTGCGACAACCTGGACGCCGCCGCCAACGTCATGCTGGGGCAGGAACCCGTTCGCCTGCGTATCGGTCCCTTCCGCGTGATCGACAAGGTGCGCTCGGTGGAAGAAGCGCGCCGCCGCATCAGCGAAGTCGGCGTCAGCCTGGACGATTTCTCGAAACCGGTTCGCAGTCTCTCCGGCGGGCAGCGGCAGGCGGTGGCGATTGCCCGCGCGATGGTCAACGCGCACCGGCTGATCATGTTCGACGAGCCGACCGCGGCGCTGGGCGTGCGCCAGACGAAGGCAACGCTCGATCTGGTGCGGCGCGTGGCGGATCAGGGGGTCGCCGTCATCCTCATCAGTCACAATCTGGACGACGTGTTCGCCGTCGCGGATCGCGTGGTCGCGCTGCGACTGGGGCAGGTGATGCTGGATAAACCGTTCAAATCGACGACACGAGAGGAAGTAGTCGCATGTATGACCGGCCTGTCGTTTCGCAGCCAGACCCCACAATAGCCCCGAAGGGCACGCTGCCCATGTCGCGCCTGCGGAGCCTGATGCGGGGCAAGGGGCGTAACCTGGGGCTTGTCCTGGCGCTGGTGGTCGTGCTGCTGGTTCTCGCGATTTTCCGACCCCAGTATTTTCGTATTAATAACTTTATCGTCGTCGCGCTGCAAATGGCGTTCATCGGCACCGCCGCGCTGGGGATGGCGAACCTGATTATCAGCGGCAACGTCGATCTGTCGATTGGCGGCATCTTCGCGCTCAGCGCGGTGGTTTCCGCGAACCTGGCGCTGGTCGCCCCACCGATTGTGGCGCTGCTGGCGGGTATCCTGGTCGGCGGCATCATCGGGCTTATCAATGGGGCGCTGGTCTGGCGCGTGCGGCTGTCGCCGATCATCATTACCTTAGGCACGATGACGATTTTGCGCGGGCTGGTGCTGCTGGTCACGGGCGGTTACGCCGTCCGCGGCGTTCCCGAAGCCTTTAGCCAGTTCGGGCAGGCGAGACCGCTCGACGTACCGATGCCGGTGTGGGTGCTGCTCATCCTGGCAGTATTGGCAAATCTCATCCTGCACAACACCACGATTGGACGTCATATTTTTGCGATTGGCGGCAACCGCGAAGCCAGCGAAGCTGCGGGCATCCGGGTTCGCAGACTCGTGCTGGGGGCGTTTGTCGTCAACGGGCTGATCGTGGGGCTTGCCGCCGTGCTGGCGGCGAGCCGTTACGGAACCGCTTCGCCCAGCTTCGGCGTCGGCTATGAATTCGACGTGATTACGGCAGTCATTCTCGGCGGCGTGCGCTTCAACGGCGGTGAAGGGGATATTCTCGGCGTGATGCTGGCGGTTGCGCTGCTGGGCGTGCTCAACAGCGGCTTGGTGGCGCTCGGCGTCAACCCCTATTATACCGAAATCGTCAAGGGCGCTGCGCTGATTTTTGCCGTATCGCTCGATCAGCTCGCGCAGGAACGACAGTCGCGGGTGCGGACGCTGCTTGCCATGCGGGATCGCGCGCGGCAGTAACCATTCGGGGTTCCGAAAATGAGAGGAGAGTCATGATCCAGTCTGTGAATGTTCTCGATCACATCGCGGTCACGGTCAGCGATCTGGATCGCTCGCTGGCGTTTTACCGTGACCTGCTCGGCATGAAAGAGGTCGAGCGGCACCTTCTGGAAGGCGAAACCATTTCGACAATGACCGGAAAACCCGGCGTCGTGATGAACGTCGTCCGACTCGCCGCGCCGGAGACGCCGGGAATCCTGCTCGACCTCCAGCAGTACGTCAGCCCACAGGGGAGCGTTTCGACGGCGAAACTGGGCGACGCCGCGCACGCGCATTTTTGCTTCGGCGTGCCCGACGTCTGGGCGGCGTACCGCGAACTCAGTGGGCGCGGGGTGGAGTTCGTGTCCGAACCCGTGAGTTTCGACCTCGACTGGGCAATCCTGCATGTCGTCTTCTTCAAAGACCCCGACGG
>CALMDI010000668.1 GCA_937864975.1 uncultured Chloroflexota bacterium
GGGGTGACACTGTTTTTAGAAGCAAGCTGGGCGGTGTACGGACGCCGGGGCGATGACTTCGGCGTGACGCTGTTCGGCACCGAGGGCGGGGCGGATATCGACATTCAGAAATATAGCTGGCAGGACACACTGCGGATTTATACCGACGACGACGGTAAGCCGGTCGTGCATCAGCCCGACTTGCCGAAAGGCGAAGGGCATCTCGCCGTCGTACGCAAGTTTATCGACGTGGTGCGCGGCGGCGAATGGGCAGAGCACGTCGGGCGCGAGGGCTTGCGCCGCGCGCAGATTATCGACGCCTGTTATGCCTCGGCGGCGCAGGGGCGCGAGCTTGCTCTGGTCGATCTGGCGGGCGCGATGTAGAAATGATCTGGAAGTTTACATGATTTGACAATTGGCAGCGGGGGTCATTTGGGAAGGAATTCTCGCCACGTTGACCTGCTCTATCATTCAGGGAAAATGTCGCGCACGGCAAGCTTAAAACCCGGCAGCACGTCACCACCGTCGAGCGTATTTTCAACACCCAACACCTGTTTGCCTGAATTACGAGCATAAACCTCGACTTCCCTGCGCTCTGGAAACAGATACCAGATCAAGGGTATTTGGGCTTCGAGGTAGATACGCAGCTTCTTTTCGATGCGATTTTTGGGGTCGTTGTAATCGGACTGAGAAACAACTTCGATCACCAGATCAGGAGGAATGGGGATATAACGGTCACGTGGCAATTCCGGTTGGCGTACCTTTAGAATGACGCCAACATCAGGCACCAGCGTATTTTCACCAATCTCATAGCCGCCCTGCGCGTCGGTTATGTGCGCGATGTCATTCGTTAGCAAATACATTCCTACGAACGTCATCACCCGAGCGCTAATGCCTGAACTATATGCAAAGGACGGCATCTTCTCCTTAAGCTCCCCGTCGATGAGTTCAAACGTCCGGGACACATTCTCAGGTCGTTGAATGAATTCGTAATAATCCGTTTTTGAATCTACCTTCTTGCCGACCAGCATCAGTCGCTCCTTACCCATTCTGGCGTTCATTATACGCCATACGCCTTCTCTATACTCCCCTTCTGGCAGCTTCACGAGATAGGGAAAATGTCGCGCACGGCAAGCTTAAAACCCAGCAGCACGTCACCACCGTCGAGCGTGGCGTTAAGATCGAACCTCTGAACGCGCAGTTCATCCCCATTGGCAGGCTGAATAACGTAGACCGCTTTTTCTTCGGTATACACTGCCCACACAATGCGCGCCCCGGATCGGATGTATTCGTTCGCCTTCTTGAGTACGTCTTCATCGGGAGACACAACTTCGACGGCAAGATCGGGCGCAATAGGAAAGGCAACACCTTCCAGCGTAATGCCATGCACACGGGAGATAAACGCAACATCTGGTCGGCGGGCGCGTCCAGAAGTCAGCCGATATCCTGCATCCGCACCAGTGATGTAGCCAAGATTGTTCGGGATGACGAAGCTAGCCAGGAAATGAGCAATGCGAATCGCAGTGACGGTATTAAGCCGACTCGATGATCCCATATCCACAATCACTCCCTCATCGAGTTCAAGGCGACGATCTTCATTCTCTGGCAGCGCTGCAATCTCGAAGAATTCTTCTACCGTGTATAGTTTTTCCTGTACTACCATTCGGAATGCTCCCATAATCCACCTGTTATTATATCCCTTCTCGTCCCTTCTCAACCACGCGGACAGCAACCTTCAGTTATGCTAACGAGATGGCTCTGCCCGTTCATGGGATAATCTCGGCGGCACGCCTTTCCTCATTTCCTCAATATCAAGTCCATCATCCAGGTCGGGGAAATACACGCTCAGTTTATACATTTCCACATTCGCTCGCTGCTCCGGCGTCGCCGCAGCCAGCCACGAATGCCAATCCAGCGGATTCCCGATGACCCGTCCATCGGCAAGACGCAGATACACGACCCCATCCTGAAAATCAACCGCGATCACCTGATTTGGACTACTCATCGGGTTCAATCTTCCTTCGACGGATAGGGCTGGTTGAAATCGGACACTCCCTCGCGCAACACCGTCGGCATCGCGTTATCCCTTCTCAACCCACTCGCCCTCCGGCAGCTTCTCGCCCGCGCGGATGGCAACCTTCAGCCGGTTTTCCGGCGGCGTGAGCGGGCATGACCACGCCGGACTGTAGGCGCAGTAGGGATTGTAGGCTTGATTGAAGTCGACGTGGAAGCGGTTGTCGCCGAGCACTTCCGGCTCTAAATAGCGCCCCGCGCCGTAGGTCTCCGTCCCGGCGGTCGCATCAGCGAAGGGCAGGAAAAACCCGTTGGGGTCGGCGTAGATCGTCAGCCGAGCGTCCTGCCCATCCACCTGAAACGAAAACTGCCCGTAGCGGCGGTAGCGGCGCTGATCGCCGGTCGAGGTTTCAAACGTCACCTCCGCGAGCTCGGCAAACGGCTCGACGGTGACGACGAGATCGAGGTCGGGGTTCGGCTCGTAGTACGCGAGGCGGTCGAAGGTCGCCTGCTGTTCTGGCGACAGGGGCGCATAGGCGCTGGCTTTGAAAAACTCGTCTTTCTCTTGGCGCAATGCCAGAAGCTGATCGACGTTCATCCGGTTTTCTCCTTTGCGCTTTGACGCGCGCCTCAAAACCCTTCTTACGGCGTGGCGATGAGTCCATCTGCCACGCCTCTATACAACGCGGCGCAAGGCTTTATAGTGGGAATAAACGCAGCGAAGGCAGCCGCCATGCTCGACCTTACACCCGAAGTATTTCGCAAACTTGGCTACGAAGCGATTGACCGGATCGCGGAGCGCCTCGCCGCGAACGCCGACGCGCCCGTCCGCCGCCCCGTACCGGAGGACGTGCGCGAAGAAATTATGCGCGCGCCCATCCCGGAGGCAGGCATGGACGCGGAACAGGTGCTGGCGCGCGCGGCAGAGCTTGTGCTCGGCTATCCGATGGGAAATGCCAGTTCGCGTTTCTTCGCCTGGGTCAACTCGCCGCCCGCGCCGCTGGGCATTCTGGCGGAACTGCTGGCAGCGGGCAGCGGCGCAAGCGTCGCCGGGGGCGACCACGCCGCCACGTACATCGAACACGCGGTGTTGGGCTGGATCAAGCAGATCATGCGCTTCCCTGAACCGAGCGGCGGTCTCCTCGCCAGCGGCGGCAGCGTCGCCACGATCTGACTGAGCGGCGCCGAGCGCTTGGCCAACAACTCCAGGACCAGCGCCATACCGACAAAGCTATCGCGTACCAGCCCCACCCGCGGATCGATTGGACCACCGTTTCCTTCACCGCCAAACACGGCTTTGCGACTGAGCATCTCGTCGACCACGTTGGCTTCGCCAACGGCCGACTGATAGTATGGCACGTCAAATTGTTTGGCCAGGTGCTTGGTCAGACTACTGGTCGCACAATTGGTGACGATCGGACCCGATATGTGCGGCAACACACTCAGCAAGCACAGCGCCAGCGTCAGTTCTTCGCCGATGTAATTGCCCTGCTCGTCGATGATAGCTAGTCGATCGGCGTCTGGATCCTGACAGAACGTGATGTCCGCACCACAATTGATCGCACGATCACAGACCGACTGCAGGTTGACTGCCAGCGGTTCTGGCACATGTTCGAATTGCCCGTCGGGCTGACCGCCTAGCAACGTTACGCCACAGCCGAGGCTTTCGAGCAATCGCCGCCCCAGCAAACTGCCCGCTCCGCGATTGCTGTCGAGCAGGACTTTGAAACGTTTGCTCTTGATCGCGTCGGTATCGACCGTGGCCAGAACAAGATCGAGATGATGTTGATGCGGATCGGCAACCGTAACCTGCTTACCGATATGATCGATCCCTTGCCAGCGACTGCGACCTTCCTGATAGCCGGCCAACACGCGCTCGCCGGTCGACTTGCTCAGCACGCGACCGCTGCCAGCGAACAGCTTCAGGCCATTGTATTGCCGCGGATTATGGCTGGCCGAGATTTGAATTCCGGCGGTGGCACCAAACTCGCGGACCGCGACTCCGACCGTCGGAGTGGCGGCGATGCCGAGGTCGATCACGGTCATGCCATGTCCGACCAACGTGCTGGCCACGGTCTGGAAGAGCATCTCGCCGCTGGCTCGGCCGTCGCGCGCGACGACGACTCCGCCCGCGCCCAGGCTGGCCGCCAGAGCCGAAACATAACGCATCGCAACCAACGGAGTGAGTTGGTCGCCAATGATCCCGCGCAGTCCGCTAACACTGATAATCGGTTCCGACACGTGCAAAAGCTCTCTGTGAAAAGTCGGCGGAAGGAGCGGGCGTCCGAGCTTGTCGCCTCGACAGATTAAACCTTGGCATTGTAGCTTGCGCCGCATGAAGGTGAAGAGGACGCACAATCCCCTAACCCGCGCTCGCGCTT
>CALMDI010000669.1 GCA_937864975.1 uncultured Chloroflexota bacterium
AGCTTCTCGACCGGGTATTCCTTCATGTAACCATAGCCGCCGAAAATCTGCACGGCGTCGACCGTACACCGCATCGCCATGTCGGCAGCGAATGCTTTGGCGTAGGCGACGGCTTTGGGATTGGAAACCCCATGATCGACCAGCCATGCCGCCTGCCACGTCAGCAGCCGCGCGGCGTCGATGTTCATCGCCATGTCCGCGACCTTGTGCCCGACCGCCTGATGCTGCCAGATGGGCACGCCGAAGGTGACGCGCTCGTTGGCATATTTGACGCTTTCGTCGAGCGCGCGCCGCGCCACGCCCACGGCGCCCGCCGCCACGGGGGGACGGCTGTGATCGAAAACCTTCATCGCCAGTAAAAACCCCATGCCTTCGTCGCCCACCCGGTTTTCAGCCGGGATTTCGACGTCTTCAAATGTAATTTCGGCGGTATCGGCGGCGCGCTGCCCCAGCTTGTCGAAATGCCTGCTGACGCTCACGCCCGGTCGATCTTTCTCGACGATGAAACAGGAGATACCGCGATGCCGTTTTTCAGGATCGCCGGTGGCGAAGACGCTGAAAAAGCTGGAATGGGTGGCGTTGCTGATAAAGGTTTTGGAGCCGTTGAGGATATAACTGCCGTTCTGCCGCACCGCCCGCGTCCGAATACTCGCCACGTCGGAACCGGCGTCAGGCTCGGTCACGCAGTATGACGCCAGCTCACCTTTGCCCATCGCCCGCTCGCCAAGCCAGTAGGCTTTCTGCGCCTCGGTTCCCATAAAGCGCAGCGGCAGCAGCGCGAGGTTGTTCACGCCGAGGGCAGTGCTGATGCCGGAACAGCCATAGGCAAGCTCCTCCATGACCAGCGCTTCGTCAAAGACGCTCGCGCCCGCGCCGCCATACGCCTCCGGCACGTTCAAGCCCACCAGCCCGATCTGCCGCGCCTTTGCGATGACATCCAGCGGAAATTCGGCGGTACGGTCATAATGCGCCGCCACCGGGATAATCTCGGCGGCGGCAAATTCGCGCGCCACCGTTTGCAGCATTTTTTGCTCGTCGTTCAGCGCGAACGAAATACCGTGGTCAGACATGCTCTCGCCTCCCACCCGCTACCCTCAGGCGCAATTATGGCGCGGCGTGATGCCGCCCACAACCGCCTGCCCGAATCATGAACGGAGGAGGGCGCTCAGAATTCGACTTTAAGCGAGTTACGAAGGGAAACAGGCGTGGAGGCTGGATTTACCAGCCCGTCGGAAAGAGCGCCATATCCAGCGCCGCCCAGAAGCGGTAAACCTCGTAGGCGCTCAGGCGCACGCTCCAGGCAGGCTCGCCGATCCAGCCGGAAATTTCGCAGCCGCCGTCGGGACGGGCGGTGACAAAGGTGTGAGACGTGAGATACGGCTTGTCCGGGTTGCGCGGGGGAAGCGAGGGCACGGTCGCCACCTGCGCGATGACTTCATCCGACTTTTCGGGGAACAGCAGACGTGTGAGGTCGAACCACAGGGAGCGCGCCGCGCGCTTGGTGAGCGTATAAACCCATTCGGTTTCGTTGGGATCAATGCCACCGATCATTACCGTGTCGTCATGGGCGTTCCGGTTGGCAAACAGGTTTGCCGAAAAGCCAGGGGATGATTGCGGTATGCTTGAGGAATGTGCCATAAGTTGTCCCAACTCTTTACGAACCGACCAGCGCGCTTACGCTAAGTATCGGTTATTTGCGCTAATCGTCAATACGCCGAATGGATGAAATCGGTTGCAGACGGGCGCTCGCAGCGCCCGCCGCGCGCCGTCGATCTACGATCAGAGACGTCAATCGTCCTCGTTCAGTTCCCAGGTGTTATCGTCTTCGTTGAAGCGGAAGGCTTCGCCTTCGAGGCTGAACACCAGGTGAAAACCGGGACCGGGAATCACCTGCCCGTCCGGCGCGACTTCACCGCCCGGCTGGTAGCGATACTGGCTGACGTAACCGAACTCCGGCGTGAGCGCCCAGCCAAGCGCCTCGCGCACTTCATCGTTCTCGCGCCACAGCTTGCCGAAACCGCGCACGGGCTGGATCATGCCTTCCGGCGCGACCAGCGACGGATCGAGTTCCGGCTCGCCTTCCTCGAAGGTGTCCGGGTAAATCGTCCAGTCACCCTCGCCTTCGCCCGTAATTTCCAGCACCCAGATCTGGTCGATGGGCTGCACGTAGAACATGCGCCCGTTTTCAAAGACCTGCTCGGCAACCTGAATCTCGCCCGTGGTCGCGGTCGGTCGCGGGTCAGGCGTGGCGGTGGGTTCGGCACGCTCGGTCGGGACGACCTGCGCCTGCGCCGTCAAGCCCTCCGGCAGCGCGTCCAGCGCGTCGATCTGCGAGACGTTCAGCGCGATGGGCAGCGCGCCAAAATTCAACTGAAGCGCGAGCCGCCGCGCGTCCTCTTCGGACAGCGCGCTCACCAGCCCGCCGGTCAAGCCAAGCTCGGATTGAATCACCGGAATCGAAAGAATGCGCCCGTCCAGCGTAATCGCCAGCGGCTCGCCGATGTGGTCGCGCGTGAAGGCGCTCATGCGCTCGCCACCGCTCTCGGTAAAGTCGAAGCGCACCTGCCAGCCGCTGTCGCTTTGCAGCGCTTCCGCGTTGCGAAGCGCCTCGCCGGTCACGACGGTCTCGAACGGCGCGTTCGTTTCAGGATGCAGCCGCGCCCCGTCGCGCTCGCCGCCCGCGGTCGTCGCAATCGTCTGCCCGACAAAGTCGTCAATCTGGTCGAACAAGCCGGAAAAATCGACAAATTCAAGCTGCCCGCGCTGGTGAATCGTGCGAATGACGTCTTCCTGATTCGGCGGCGGGACGATAAAAACGGCGATGAACTCACTTCGCACGCGAATCACGCTGGGGATGCCCAGCCCTTGCAGCCGCCGCCGGATAATCGCCGCCGCGCTTTCCAGCAGTTCCGGGGTGGCGTCCCCTGCCGGAACCAGGACGATCCGCAGCGCCACCGGGACTTCGGTCGGGGCGGCGACGGGTTCGTCGGTCGCCTGCTGCGCCGGCACGCCCGCCTCTGCCTGCGCGGTCGCTGTAAGCGCCTGATTGAACGCGGTGTCGAGTGTGAGCGAGAACCCGGCGGTGGCGCTTGCGTCGGCGTTCGCGGTCGCCGCCAGCGCGCCCTCGGCGGTTGCCGTGAGCGCCGGACCGGAGGCTTCCGCCGTCTGCGTGAAACGCTGGTTGACCAGCGCGTTAATTGTCGCCTGCTGCTCGGTGGCGTCCTGCGCGGCGGGGGAGCCGAGCGCGAACGGCGCGGCGGCAAACAGCGCGCCCGCGGCGAGCGCCACCAGCAAAACCAGAGACAGGGCGTTGCGGGAGTTCATGCGTCACGTCCTTCAGCAATGTGGTTTGCAATACACGCCCCGATTATCGCGCAAACGCGCCGGATACGCCATGAACATCGGGTGAGCGTTTAGGAGACGGAGGGAACGCATTGAAGATGGCGGAAAAAGTGTCAGATACGAACCCGTCTCTCCGTCGCTAACGGAGCGCTTCCCGCAATCCTTCTTTTCGTTGCAAAGATAACGCGATGCCCTCCGCGATGTGTCCGAATGGCGAAAGCGCTGTAGTATTGCACCCCATACGAGACCGGAGACATTCATGGCACCACACAGCGCCGCGCCCCCTTCGTCCTCTGCCGACGTCGAGCGCTGGGTGCTCATCGGCGCCATCGTCGCGTCGAGCATGGCGTTCATCGACCAGACGGCGCTCAACGTCGCCTTTCCCGCGCTTCAAGCCAGCCTGAACGTCACCGGCTCGGAGCTGTTCTGGATCATCAGCGCCTACAACCTGTTCCTCGCCTCGCTCATCCTGGTCGGCGGCTCGCTGGGCGACCAGATCGGGCGCAAGCGCGTGTTCATGGCGGGCATCGTCGTGTTCACACTGGCGTCGGTCGCCTGCGGCGCGGCCCCTTCCGGTGGCTTCCTGATCGCCGCGCGCGCGGTGCAGGGCATCGGCGGCGCGTTCATGGTGCCGGGCAGCCTGTCGATCCTCTCGTCAACGTTCGCGCCCGAACGGCGCGGCATCGCCATCGGCACGTGGTCGACCTTCAGCACGGTGACGACGGTGCTCGGTCCGCTCGTCGGCGGCTGGCTGGCGGATCAGGGCTTGTGGCGCGGTGTGTTCCTCATCAACGTCCCGCTGGCGCTCATCGCCCTGTTCGCGCTCCGGCGCGTGCCCGAAAGCCGCAGTCAGAATGTGCCCAAGCAGTTGGATATTCCCGGCGCGGTGCTGGCAACATTGGGGCTGGCGGGCTTGAGCGTCGGCTTCATTCAGGGTCCGCAGATTGGGTTCGGGCATCCGCTCATCGTCGGCGCGCTGGTCGGCGGGGTGCTGGCGCTAGTCGCGTTTGTCCTCGTGGAAGCCCGCTCCGATCACCCGATGGTGCCGCTGCGCCTGTTCCGCTCGCGCACGTTTACCGGCACGAACCTGCTCACGCTGCTGCTCTATGGCGCGCTGGCGGCGTTCAGCCTGTTCTCGTCGCTGAGTCTGGTGCAGGTACACGGGTACGATGCCGCTCTCGCGGGCGCGGCGCTGCTGCCCTTCTCCTTTATGCTCATCTTGATGTCGCGTTGGGCGGGCGGGCTGGTCACGCGCATCGGTCCGCGCATCCCACTCACGCTTGGCGCGGCGATTGTGGGGGTCGGCTTCTTCTGGTTCGGCTCGATTGGGCTGACCAACGGCGCGGCGGACTACTGGACGACTTTTTTCCCGGTGGCGGTCACCATCGGCATCGGCATGGGCTTCGTCGTCGCGCCGCTGACCACCGCCGTCATGGGTTCCGCGCCCACCGACAGCAGCGGCACGGCGTCGGGCGTGAACAACGCCGTCGCGCGCACGGCAAGCGTGCTGGCGATTGCGATTATGGGCGGCGTCGCGCTCGTGGCGTTTACCGGCGCGGTCGACGCGCGCACGCAGCCGCTGGAACTGGACGCCGAGACGCGGAACATGCTGCTGACGGAAGAAGCGGCGAGACTTGCCGATGCCCGCGTCCCGGAAGGCGTGCCCGAACCG
>CALMDI010000670.1 GCA_937864975.1 uncultured Chloroflexota bacterium
AGGATCGTGAGCGTCCGCATTGTATTTCCTCCATGTGCCACATTACAGTAGAAATTATATAATCCATTTTGAAATAATACACCGGGTAAAGATGAGAAGCGTGTAAATAAATCAAGGGCGCGGCTTAACGCGGCGGGATCAACAGGAGTGCGAAACTGGCAATGACCAGTACGACCAGCATAAATCGCTCGAAAAGCTTCCGGTTCAGCCGGTCGACCATCCAGCGACCAAGCCAGACGCCCAGCGGGATGAGCGGCAGCGCCCACACGACGCCAATCAGGTCGTTCAGGTCGAGCAAGCCGACCACGACCAGCCCCGGCAGCTTGAGCACATTGATGAAGGCAAAGTAGAGCGTCGTCGTGCCGACAAAGCGCTGCGGGCTGAGGTCTTGCATCAGTAAATACGCCGTGAACGGTGGCGCGCCGACGTTGGCGAGCGCCGAGCCAACGCCGGATACCCCACCGGCGAGATAGGCGTGCCAGTTGCGGTGCTCGTAGCGAACATTTGTCAGGCGCTCGTCGATCAGCTTAAAGCCGACGAACAGCAGCGTAAACGCCGCCACCAGCCGCCGCAGCGTGAGGTCGGGCAGGGTTGCCAGCAGCGTCGTGCCGACGAGGATGCCAATGATGGCGAAGGGGATCATGAGCTTGACGTGGCGTGTGTCCCACGTCTTCCAGTACATCCAGATTGCAAAAACGTCGCCTATCAGCAAGAGCGGTAACGACAGGCTCACCGCGTCCGGCACGGGCATGACCAGCGTGAGCAGGGGAATGATGAGTACGGCAAGCACCGCGCCCATGCCGCCTTTGGTCAAGCCAATCAGCAGGCTGACACCGGCGACGATCAGTGCAAAATCCATAGATAGCGTGAGTCCGTCGGCAAGAGATTACAGGAGAAGGCTGCCGAGTATAACGCGCCGTCCGCGCGCCATCACGCGAATGGTACGCGACAATCCGTAACGACGGTTTGGCTATCCCTGAGGCGCGCCGGAGGAGGGGAAGCCGGGGGGGCGCATGTCGGGAGGGACGAGCGGCACGTCGATGATGTGAAGGATGCCGTTGGGCGCTTCGATATCGGTTTCCAGAGCGAGCGCGACGTTGTCCAGCCGGATTTGCCCCTCGACAATGGCGATGCGAATCGAGGCGCCCTGCACGGTCATGAGCGTCATCTGATTAAACATAAACATGGTCGGGACGCGGTCGGCGACGATGTGATACTCGATCAAGTTCCGTATTGCCTGCGAATCCGGCAGAATATCTGGAAAGACCTGAATGAGCGATTCCCATCCCGAATCGAGCGGCGCGAAGATGGTGTGCGGACCGCCCTCGCGCAGATCATCTTCCAGCCCGACGCCCTGAATCCCGCGCAGCAAAATGCTCAACTCCGGTATCGAAGCGATGACATCGACAATGTCCCGCGCCTCGCCGACGGACGGTGTGGGCGTCAGGGCTTGTGCAAGATCGACCGGAGTAGCGGTCGCATTCGTTCCCAGCGTGGGTACCGGTGTCGGATTGAGCGCGAGAGTCGCGGTGGCTGGCTCGGTGTCCGTCGCGAGCGGAGCGGGTGTTTGCGACTGCGCGAAGCGCGGCGTATTGGTGGCAAACGGCGTTGGCGATCCATGCGGCGCGGTCGGCGTTGTAGCGGCGAAATCGGGCGTTGGCGGCTCTGATGTGGCGCCCTCTGCCTGCATGGCAAGCAGACCGCTCACACTCTGCTGCGTGATCGCGCGTAGCACCAACCCCCCGCCCGACTCGCGGCGGATTGCGCCGAGCAGATAGTAGGTGCCCGCTTCCAGTTGAATATCACCCGTTCCTAGACCGCCGCTGGAACCCGCGGGAGCAATTCGCATGGAATGTGTGCCCGCAGGCAGGTCGACGTTGGCGGAGCGCCCAAAGCCAACGCCCTCGGCAAGCACAGCGCCGCCCGCGTCGAACAAATTGAGCGGCGCTGTACCCGGAATGCCATTAAAAAAGGTGATGCGAACGCTGCCCGGAGCGATTGCCGTCGGGTAGTCTTCCGTGATCAATACGGCGTATAGGTTGCGGTTCTGGCGCAAGCCAAGTACCGGGATCGTGCTCCACGACCCCGATGGCAGATTGACCGCAAACGGACCGACGACCGCCTGTTCGACGCTCGCGCCGACGGGCACGAACGAAATTTGGCGGCGCCCTGCCGGAATCTGCACCCAGCCGCTGATATCGTTGTATTGCAGCGTCTGAATGCCGCTTGGTAGTCCGTCGAGATAAACTTCAAGATTGCCTACGTCGGGCGAAAAATTGGCGACGCGGATTTGCGCGGGCGTGTTCTGCGCGATCACGGGAGCGGCGATGAGAGTCCACAGGGCGATCAATGGCAGAAAAAAGAGATGGTTTCGCACGCCAATTGTCCTATTAATCCACGACCTATACGTGGTCGCCTAGACTATAGCACAATTTCAGTTGGCAGCCTCGCGGCGCAATAAAAGGGGAGTGGGGAATGGCGCGGTGATGACCCCTGCGTGTCACCGCAAAACGGGCGACCGAACCGGTCGCCCCTACGACCTCATGTCCTCATGATTCCCCACGCCTAAGCTTGATTGCTAATTCTGACGCGAAACCCCACCCTCTGTCTCCCTCCCCGATTTCGGGGAGGGAGAAGCTGGAAAGCACGCTCCTGCATT
>CALMDI010000671.1 GCA_937864975.1 uncultured Chloroflexota bacterium
TTACACCCTGCCCCGAAGGTCTGCTTTTCTGTTGTGATCTCAGTATAGCAACCGAAGCTTAGAAATCCAATAGAAGCATGCGCGAAGGACAGGGCAAAGAAATCAAAAGAGTTAACGCAGAGCAACAGAGGGACAGAGCAACAGAGTAGAGGACTCAAAAAAATGTCATGCGAACTCGGAGGTGTCGGCGTTTGGCACGCGCTCCGTCGCGCCCGGTAAGGTAAAGAGGAAGCGCCCGCCACCGCCGTTCCCGTTGCCTTCCGCCCAGATGCGCCCACCGTGCGCCTCGACAATGTGCTTGCAGATAGCGAGTCCCAAGCCCGTGCCCTCGCCGCGGGAGCGCGACGGATCGACCTGATAGAAGCGCTCGAAAATCCGCTCGCGGTGGTCGTCGGGCACGCCGGGTCCGTTGTCCAGCACGGCAAAGGTCACTTCGTCTTCGCCGTCGGTCACCCGAACGGTGATGGTCCCGTTCGGCGGTGACCATTTGATGGCATTATGGATGAGGTTAATCAGCACGCGCCGCGCCTGATCGCGGTCGGCAAGCACGTGAACCGAGTCGGGCACGATGCCGGTGACGGTAATTTCCTTCGTTTCACTCTGATCGACCATCCGCTCAATCGCCTCATCGACCAGCATTTTCGCCGGAACATCGACCATCCGCATGATCGCCTGCCCCGATTCGATCATCGACAGGTCGAGCAGTTCCTGCACCAGCCACAGCAGCGAGTCGGTTTCGCGCGCAATCGCTTTGAGCGCCGAGCGGCTCTGCTTTCCCTTCGGTTTTTCCTGCTCGTGGAAAATGCTGTCGATAATCACCCGGATGTTGGCAATCGGCGTCCGAAGCTCGTGCGAGATGTTGGCAACCATGTCGCGGCGCGCGCGGTTCAGGCGCACGAGGTCGGTAATGTCTTGAAGCGCCAGCCCGATGAAGAAGTTGCCTTGGCGTGGAATGACCTGCGCGCGCACGCGGTACGTGCGGCGATTTATCGTCACCTGCTCTTCAAACGATTCTTCCTGATACCGGATCGCGTCGTCCACGATCATCGCCAGCTCCGGCGACCCCGTGACGTCGGCAAGCCCTTCCCCAAGTGGACGCTCACGCTCGAACAGGGCTTCGGCGCTGTCGTTGATCGCGATGATTCGCCGCTCGGCGTCGAGCACCATCAGAGGGTCATAGGCGGCGTTTGCCAGCGTGAGCGCGAGCGCAAGTTTATAGCTGTCGTCGCTTTCGGTGGATGGAGCGCCGTTCGGAAACGGCAGGC
The DNA here is from genome assembly GCA_937864975.1 of uncultured Chloroflexota bacterium. Taxonomy (GTDB): domain Bacteria; phylum Chloroflexota; class Anaerolineae; order Aggregatilineales; family Phototrophicaceae; genus ZC4RG36. The sequence goes on from CALMDI010000671.1 coordinate 1,266, forward strand.
GCGACTGCGCGTCGAGCAGTTCCGCCCGAAGCTCGTCGAGCGCCCGCTGCCGATTGTCGAGGGTCGTTTTCAGATGATCGATCTGGCGCTGCTGATCCTGATCGCGGGTTTCAAAGGCGATGGCAGCCTGATCGCGCGCGGCAACCGCTGTCTGAAGGGCATCGAGCGCGCGCTTTTGATCGTTGATCGTCGCCTGAAGCGCATCGACCACACGCCGATGCTCGTCGAGGTTGATCTGGAGGCTTTGGGACTGCTGCTTGCGGTCGCGCGCTGTCTGCCTGAGCGCATCCATCGCGCGGCGCTGTTCGGTAGAACGGGCATAAAGCCGGTAATAAAAGACCGCGCCAACCGCCAGCGCAGCCGCGAGAACTGCGATGATCCACTCGTTCGTCATGGGTAGGGATGCTGACGTTTAGTCCTCAAATCGATAGCCGACGCCGCGCACGGTCACAATCCGCCTGGGGTTCGAAGGATCGTCCTCGATCTTCTCGCGCAGCCAGCGAATGTGGACGTCTACCGTTCGCTTGTCGACAAAGTAATCGTAGCCCCAAACCTTGGTCAAGATCAAGTCCCGCGAGAGGACAACGCCCTTGTTTCGCATGAGTTCCGTCAGCAGGTCGAACTCTTTGTTGCTGAGCTTGATCTCTCGGGTGTCCTTGAAAAGACGCCGTCCCGTCAGGCTCAGGCGCAGATCGTTGGAACTCATCTCGTCGGTCGCGCCGGGCGTGCCGGGGGCGCGCCGCATGACCGCGCGAACGCGCGCCAGAAATTCGCCCAGCGCGAATGGCTTGACGACATAATCGTCCGCGCCGCTTTCCAAGCCGACGATCTTATCGACTTCGGTGCCGCGCGCCGTGAGCATGATAATGGGAATATGTGACGTCGCGGTGTCGCGCCGGACGATTCGCGTCAGGCTCAACCCGTCGAGCCGGGGCAGCATGATGTCCAGCACAATCAAGTCGGGCAGGACTTCGCGCACCTTTTCGAGACCATCTTCCCCATCACCGGCAGTGACGACCGTAAAACCTTCGCTGCGCAGCTTATCGGCAAGCTTTAGCGCAAGCGTTTCCTCATCCTCAATAATCAAGACCTTCGACATCCTGACCCCCCTAACGCCGATCTTGCTTT
>CALMDI010000672.1 GCA_937864975.1 uncultured Chloroflexota bacterium
GCGCGCTGGAGCATCGTCTCAAGCCCGGCGACGAGATCGTCGTCACACGCATGGATCATGATGCCAACGTCGCGCCGTGGCTGCGCCTTGCCGCCGACCCCCGCGTCAAGCTGCGCTGGGTCGATATTCGCCCCGAAGATGCCACGCTCGACATGGACAGCCTCGAAGCGGCGCTGAGCCACAAAACGAAAATCGTTGCAACCGTCCACGCCTCGAACGCGGTCGGGACGGTAAATCCTATTCGGCATATCGCGGGCATGGCGCACGTCGCGGGGGCGCTGCACGTGGTGGACGCGGTGCAGAGCGCGCCGCACGTCCCGATTGACGTGCAGGCGTTGGGCTGCGATTTCCTGCTCTGTTCGTCCTACAAATTCTACGGACCGCATCTTGGCATCCTCTGGGGACGAGCCGACCTGCTGGCATCGCTGCCGGTGCAGAAGGTGCGCCCGCAAAAAGACGCCGCGCCCTACCGCTGGGAAACGGGCACGCCGCCGTTCGAGCTGATCGCCGGGCTGGGCGCGACCTTCGCGTATCTCGCGGAGATTGGGCGCGAAGCGGGACAGGCGGACGCGGCACAGTTCCCCGGTTTCGAAGGGCGCGCGCTCGACCTCAAGCGGGCGATGGCAGCCATCCGCCAGTACGAGCGCGGGCTGGTCACGCGCCTGATCGACGTGCTGCAAGCCTTTCCCGACATTCAGATTTACGGCATCACCGAGCCGAGTCGCTATGACGAGCGCGTGCCGACGGTGGTGTTCACGCACGCGCGTCACTCGGCGCAGGACGTAGCGCGCCACCTCGCGCGCCGCGACATTTACGTGTGGGATGGCGATTACTACGCGCCGGAGATAATGAAGCGGCTGAGGCACGCCGAAGATGGGTTGGTGCGAGTGGGGCTGGCGCACTACAACACGGTCGAGGAAATCGACCGGCTCGACGCCGCGCTGCGGAGCCTGTAGCCGAGAAAGTGTAGGAGCGCACAGCTGTGCGCCATTTTTATTCTCTGCTTTACATCGCCTTTTTGTCATCTCGCTTGCGTTGCGCTGGTTGGAAAACGAATCCATAGTAAGAGTCGCAACGAGTCAGGACGGTCAACCATCCGCCCACGGAGCTATCCATGAGCAATCCGCCAGTGCCGCCTGTGCCGCCACCGGGAACGCCCCCTCCGGCGGAGCGTACCGACGTGGGCGAGCCGAACACGCAGGGGAAACCGCCAAAGCGAAACCTGCCGGAGTGGATACAGGATTTACCCAAACTGCGCTTCAAGCCCGACGAGCCGGACGAACGCGCGCCGCTGATCGACATGCAGCAGCTTGAAGCGGCGCTGGAAGGGATGGACGCCGACGCGCTGAAGCGCATCACCGACGATATTCGCTTCCTCGACTACGAGCTGCTGCGTCTGTTTCGCCAGCGCGACCACGCGGCGAAAAAGCATCAAAATCGCTACCGCCTGTATCAGCTGACCTATTTGATGCTGGCGACCCTCGCCACGCTGATCGGCTCGTTTCAGGCGCTCGCGCTCATCAGCAGCCCCGGCATCATGCCCGCCTGGGCGTTTCTGGAAACGTGTGTCGCGCTCGTAGCGGTTTTTCTGGCGACCATCAGCGGGCGCGACTCGCCGCTCCCGCTCTGGCTGATGCACCGCCGCCGCGCTGAGCAGCTTCGCCGGGAGTATTTTCGCTACATCACCAACCTGCCGCCGTATGACACGGTGGAAGGCTACAAGCGCTCGATGCTGCTGTCGCGGCGCGCGGCGGAAATCAACAAGGGTCAGGTTCCTGAGGAGCCGTCACTATGACACAGGGTGGAGCAGGGGCGACCGCGGACAGGCAAAAATATCTCGAAGCGGCGTATCGCGTCTTTCAGCGATTTGCGCTGGAAGACCAGCGCGCCTACTACCAGAGCGCCGTCACGCGCTTCCGCAAAGCCGCCGAGCAGGTCAACCGCTATCGCGCCCTGTTCGCGCTGGTGACCGGGATTGCGTCGGCGCTTGCGGGGCTGCTGGTCGCGGGCTATCTGACGCCCGGCTCGTTTGCCAATAACGGCGAGTGCGCCGCATTGTCCGCGCCCAATGCGATGATTCAGGAAGAGCCCGATCCGGTAGAGGAAGTTCAGGGCATCGCGCCGCTGCTGGACGCGCGCGAGCGTCCCTATTACTGCCGCACGCTCGAATCGGCGATTGTGATTTTGACCATTCTCGCCATCGTCGCACCGGCAATCAGCGCGGCGTTCACGACGCTCGCAGATTTGTACCAGTGGGATCGGCTCGTCTCGACGTTCGAGTCGGCGCTGGAAAATCTCGAAGTTGCGGACGCCCAGTCGCCGCTGCCGCAGATGACGGAGATCGAATACAAGGCATCGCTGCGCGCCTACGCCGAAGGGGCGCTGGCGGTCATGCGTGACGAGACGGCGCAGTGGGGGCAGATCGCTCAGCCGCCGCAGCAGTTGGAGAAGTTTCTTGAGGAGGAGCGCCTGAAAGCCGAGCGCTCCGGCGGCTCTGCCGACGGCTTGGTGCCGAACCGCCGCTCGCCAACCCCGCCCGCGCCGGACAGTTAGCGAAGAAGTCAACGCCTGCCCAATGGACGCCCACTCATCGCGCTGGCTGCTGGCTCGCCTGCGCCTCGCACGCCGCCAGCGTCAGAATCACCAGTTGGCGCAAGCCGAGAGCGACGGGCGCGGTCTCGATATATTCGTCGAGGCGGTGCGCGTTGCCGCCGCGCGTGATGCCGATGGTCACGGCGGGGCAGCCTTCGGCAAGAGGCACGTTCGCGTCGGTGCTGCCCGTTTCAAGCGTCCCGCGAATGCCCACCGCCGCCAGCGCCGCCAGCGCGCCCTGCACGAGCGGGTGCTCGGTCGAAATCTGCCCGGCAGGGCGGTCGCCGACGACCTCCACGGACAGGTTCAAGTCGGGCGCGGTGGTTTCGTTGATCTGCGCGCGTACCTGATCTTCCAGCGCCGCCAGCGCCGCGCGCTCTTCCGAGC
>CALMDI010000673.1 GCA_937864975.1 uncultured Chloroflexota bacterium
GTTGATCGTCTTCTTGTTCTTGCGTGCGGCGAGTATCGCGGCTTCGTTGACCATGTTTTCGAGGTCGGCGCCGACAAAGCCGGACGTGCCGCGCGCCAGAATCTTGAGATCGACGTCCGACGCCAGCGGCTTGCCACGCACGTGAACCTTCAGAATTTCCTCGCGCCCGCGCACGTCGGGGCGGTCAAGCACCACGCGCCGGTCAAAACGACCGGGACGCATGAGCGCCGGGTCGAGAATGTCGGGGCGGTTGGTCGCCGCCAGGACGATCACGTTGGTGTCGGTGTCGAAGCCGTCCATCTCGACCAGAATCTGGTTGAGTGTTTGCTCGCGCTCGTCGTGGCTGCCGCCCAGACCCGCGCCGCGCTGGCGCCCAACGGCGTCAATTTCGTCGATGAAGATGATGCATGGGCTGTGGCGCTTTGCCTGCTCGAACAGGTCGCGCACGCGCGACGCGCCAACGCCGACGAACATCTCGACAAATTCCGAGCCGGAAATGCTGAAGAAGGGCACGCCCGCTTCGCCCGCGACCGCCTTAGAAAGCAGGGTTTTCCCGGTGCCGGGACTGCCGACCAGCAGCACGCCCTTCGGAATCCGCGCGCCCAACTGGATAAATTTCTCCGGCTCCTTGAGGAATTCGACCACCTCGGCTAGCTCGGCTTTCGATTCGTCCGCGCCTGCCACGTCCTCAAACGTCACGGTTGGGCGGTCGCCCGTGAACATGCGCGCCCGGCTTTTGCCGAATGCCATCGCCTGATTGTTGGTGCCCTGTGCCTGCCGGAACATGAAGAAGATCAGCCCGCCGATGAGGATGATGGGCAGCAGCGCGGAGAGCACGCTCAGTCCCACGGCGGGGAGGTTGCTCGGCTGGTCGTTCTCCCAGGTAATGTCAGCGATCTGTTCCGAGGACACGCCGAACTGCTGAAGCTGCTCCGGCGCGGTTGTCTCTGGTGCTTTGTAGGTCGTCGCGCGCGAATTGTCGGTGAAGGTGATGATAAGCTGGTCGCCAAGCACGCGGATACTATCCACCTGACCGGCGCGCGCGAAGCGGACGAGGTCGCTAAACTTAATCTCAGCCGGGTCGCGATTGGTTGCGCTGATGCTGACGAAAATCACCGCAATGATCAGCCCGATAACCACGTAGACCAAAATACTTCGGGTCCGCGGATTATTCACTCGAAGCCTCCAGAGGGGCTATGCGTCCGGCAACCTGCCGAGCCGGACGTTTCGGACAACTGAGCCTGGTCGCGAGATTGAGACCTGTGCCCCGTCCATAACGGAATATTATAACGAAGATCGTGGTTTCTTCTAGGACGAAAGCCGGAAGGGGTTTGCCGTCCGCGATCGGCGTCCGGCGAATGAGATCGGTGGTCGGAAAATGTCCCGTGCAGCGCGCGACCCACCGAGGAGCCTTTGAACACCAACAAGCTTATATGCAGTGGCAATCGATTTTGTTTGAGCGAATTGTGAAAGCGCCGCCGACTGCGCTCACCTGCTGCCTATAGCTTGCGCGCATATCGACCGGCAGACCAGCCCCAATTTTACAGGGGTTGACACGGTGGTTCGCGGCATCTGAAGGGGGACTGGGGAATCACGAGGACACAGGATGGTAGGGGCGACCGGCTCGGTCGCCCGTTTTGTGGTGTCCCCTACAGGTCATCACCGGGCAATTCCCCACTCCCCTGAAGGTTGATACACGCGCAATAAAAAAGGCGCTGAAGAACTTCCAGCGCCTTTTCGTTGCGGTCATTACTTCTAACGCAGCAAACTGGGGATGTGTTCGGGATTGTCGGCAATGCGGACGCCCGCCATCCGCAGCGCTTCAGTCTTTTCCGCGGCGGTGCCTTCGCCGCCCTCGACAATTGCCCCTGCATGACCCATGCGCGTGCCTTCGGGGGCGCTGCGCCCGGCGATGAACCCGGCGACCGGCTTGGTCATATTGGCGCGAATGTAGTCGGCGGCGTCAATTTCCGCCCGCCCGCCGATTTCTCCGATCAGGACGACTTTCTCGGTCTGTGGGTCTTCCTCGAACATCTGTAACACGTCGACAAAATTCGTGCCGATAATCGGGTCGCCGCCGATACCGATGCACGTCGATTGTCCCATGCCCGCGTTGGTCAGCGCATAGACGACCTCGTAAGTCAGCGTGCCGCTCTTGGACACGACGCCAATGCTGCCGGGTCTGGCGATGTAACCGGGCATAATGCCGACCTTGGACTGACCGGGGGTGAGCAAGCCGGGGCAGTTGGGACCGATGAGGCGGCTGCCGCTGTTCTGAAGGTAGT
>CALMDI010000674.1 GCA_937864975.1 uncultured Chloroflexota bacterium
GTCGTCGTCTTGCCGCAGCCGGAGGGTCCCAGAAAAGCGACGAACTCGCCGTCCTGAATGTCCAGCGAAAGATCATCGACGCCGACCACGCCGCTGAATTTCTTGGTGAGGTTCTGAATGTTTACTTTCATGGATAACGTCCTCTTTGAAGTACTGAGGATTGAGGGTTGAGGATTGAGTAAAAGAAGTTCAAAGTGCTGAGTGCCGAGCGGGAACTGTGATAGCTTTCCGCTAGTCACTCAAACCTCATCCCTCATCCCTCAAAGCTTGTGTTTACTCAATCCTCAAACCTCAGTACTCTCTAGTTGCTTCCCTTCAAGCCGCCCGCGTAGATGTTGAGCAGGTATTCCTGCGCGAAGACAAAAAAGACGAAAATCGGTATGAGCTGGAACAGCCCGGCGGCGGCGACTACGTTCCAGTTGACGGGCGCGGTGTCGGCGGTGAACTGCTGGAGAAAGACTGACAGCGTCGCCGTGTTGCTGCCGGTGCTGAACGTCTGTGGAATGAGGTACGAATTCCAGCCGGAGATGAAGGCAAAGATGCCCAGCGCCAGAATGCCCGGACGAATTTGCGGCAGGATGATTTCCCAGAAAGTGCGCCAGCGGGAAGCCCCGTCGATCAGCGCCGACCGTTCCATGTCCCACGAGATATTGTCGAAGAAGCCCTTCATCAGCCAGATGCCGAGCGGAAGCTCGAACGCGACCATGACCAGCGCGATGCCGCCGAGCGTGTTATAGCCGAATATCTGCCCGATGACGGGAATCTTGCTGATGAAGTTCAGCACAAAGAAAATGGAGATCAGCAGCGTGACCGCCGGGAAGCCGTGCAGAATCAGCGTGAGCGAGAGGAAGGTGCGCCGCCCGCTGAAATTCATGCGCGACAGGGCATAGCCCGCCATCGACGAGACAATGAGGACCAGAACGACCAGAAACAGCGCGACCATGAGCGAGTTGATCGTCACCGCCAGCACGTTCAGCCGCGGATTGGTGAGAAACGACCAGTTCGCCAGGGTCAGCCCGCCGACTTCGCCGTTGGCGTCAATTGGCAGCACGCCGCGCGTGCGCTCCGAGAAAGTGGCGATAATGAGCCACGTATAGCCCACGATCAGCGGAATCAGCGTCATCACCATCAGCGCATACGGCACCAGCCCGCCCGGAAAGACGACCGCGACCAGCCCGATCACCAGCGCCACGAGGAATCCCGTGACCAGCAGGCTGTTGTCGAGGTCTGGCGCAAGGACAACCCGCACCGTGAATTGGTCTTCTTCGCCATTGCGGTTGACTCGCAGGCGGAAGGGGTCGTCGGGCAGCGCCTGCGCGATCTGCTGAGTCAGCGTGTCGAAGGTAATGGGGTCGCGGCGAATACCCGTAATCACGTCGCCGACCTGAATGCCCCCGGTTTCCGCCGCGCCGCCGGGCACAACGTCCGTCACCAGCGCGCCATCGGCATGGGGTTCCAGCGTCATCTGAAGCGAATTGGTTGGGCTGAACGGTCCGATCTTCAGGACAGACTGCACGGCCGTCACGCCCCCATAGACAAGCGCGACCGCGATTGCCGCGGCGATGAGTGCTTCGGCGGCGGAGCCTCGCCGGAACGCGCCGCGCACCGCGGACGCCGCCGAGATAAGCGACAGGTAGGGCATCAGCGTCATCAGCACGTCGTATAAGACCTGAGTCACCATTTCTTCGACGTTGACCGATGCAATCGCCGGACGCAGCACGAGCCGCAAGAAGAAGGCGAAGGCGATTAGTACGACGGCGGTGATAACGCCGTTACGCAGGGCGCGGAGGAACAGCGCTATCAGCGACGACGGTTTCGGTTGGTCGAGCGCGGGGGAATAAGTCGCGGCGGCGGTCATTGCAAATCCTCGATCTTCGGTTCCGCGACCAATTCGCCAAAGCGAAAGACGCGCATATAGATAATTGCCATGACGACGCCAATCGTCACAAGCACGACCGCGAACGACGCGCCATAGCCCCACTGGGCATTGCCGAAGTAGGTCGACAGCGCGCGATGATAGGCGGTCAGCGCCCAAACTTCGGTTCGGTACAAGCCCGGTCCGCCGTTGGTCAGCACGAGAATCTGCTCGAACGACGTCAGCAGCGACAGCGTCTGATAGGTCACGACGAACAGCAGGGGCCAGCGCAGCAGCGGCAGCGTCACGTAGCGAATGCGCTGAACGTAGGACGAGCCATCGACCAGCGAGGCATTCATCAGGTCGCGCGGGATCGATTCAATCGCCGACGTGAAAATAATCATGCCGAACGACGCGCCGATAAAGCCGTTGACGAGGATCACCACCACCCACGGCATCGTCTGTATATAATTCGGCGTCGGCTGACCGAGCAGCGTATTGAACTGCGCGGCGATTCCAAACGGCGGCTCGGCGATCAGGCGTTTCCAGATCAGGATGTAGACGATGACCGGCGTAATACGCGGCAAAATCCACAGCGCGCGGAAGACGAACCCGGCGCGACGGTTGACGTGCGACGTGAGCAGGGCGATGACCAGCGCCAAGCCCACGTTGAAGAGCATGAGCGTGGTCAGCACATAAAAAATGGTGTTAAAGAAAATTTTCGACGCGAACTGGTCGGCAAGAAGGGTTCGGAAATTGTCCAGACCGATGAAGTTCATGCGCGTCAGGTCGGTCGTGAAGTTCGAGTGCGCCAGGTCGGTCATGCTCAGGTAGAAGATCAGCACGACCGGAATCAGGAAAAACAGGATGACCAGAATCGCCGCCGGGGTCATGAAGCCGAGCGCCGTCAGGTTGCTGCGCGAGATGCCGCGCCTGCGCGGGGCGACGGAAGGCAAGCGAACCGCGACCGGGGGCGAGGACAGTGCGGAGACTTCCTTGCGATGCTCAGTCATAGCGAATGCCTGATTGTTTTTCCGACATGGGGAAAGAATAACCTGTAATCCTGGCGTGTAAAAGATCGCGCTGGCGTGGGCATTGTCCCACGCCAGCGCGACTGCGAGCCGACTAATTACTGAATGACCACCTGATCGCCCAGCTCGTTCTGAAGCTGTTCGACCACGGTCTGCACGGCTTCTTCCGGCGTCAGGTCGCCGCTCTCAACTGCCTGAATGCCCGTCCAGTAGGCTTCGGACCACGACGCCCAGCCGGGGTGATTGGGCAGCGCCGTCGTGTAGTCGAGCATGTAGTGCGCGCCGCTGAGCAGCTCATTCGCCTGATATTCCTCGGACTCCACCTGCGAGTTGAGGATGCCCAGATGGAAGCTGTCAATCGCATGGCGGTTGTTGGCTTCCGGCGTCGTCACCGCGGCGATCAGCGCCATCGCCACGTCGGGATTGTCGCTGCCACTGCTGACCATGTAGACCAGCGGGTGCGTCAGCGTCAGCGGCTCGCCCGTTTCCATCGCCGGGATCAGCATCAAGCCGATATTTTCCTTCATGTACGCATCGCCACCCAGGTCGGCGGCGAAGTTGAGCGCCATGTTGGGCCAGTTCCAGGTGCCGCCCGCGGCAAACAGAACTTCTTGCGCGTTCGCCACCGCCGGGAACCAGACGGTGTTGGTGTCGGCGCCGATCAGATCGCGGCGGGTAATGCCGCTCTCCACCAATCCACCGAGCAGCTCGTACACGCGCTGGGCAGCCGCCGTGTCAAACACGAGCTGACCGTCCTCGTTCATGACTTCCCCGCCCATCCCATAGTAGTAGTACAGGAAGTCGGGACCATTCGACGGGCGGTGCCAGTAGCCGTAGCCTTCTTCGACCACGCCTTCGTCAACCGCCTGCTGCGCTGTGGCGATCAGGTCGTCAAACGTGAATTCGCCGGCGGCGACGCGGTCGGGC
>CALMDI010000675.1 GCA_937864975.1 uncultured Chloroflexota bacterium
CCCCGTCACGCGCGAGCCGGGACCGGAAGTGCAGGTCAGCGACGTGCGCGTGCCCGGTGTGGTCAACGCCGGACAGGAATTTGACCTGAGTTTGACCGTCGAAGCGCAGGAAGCCGCGCCCGCGACGATTACCGTGCTGGCGTCAGGCGAGATCATTCATCAGGAGCCGGTGGATTTAGAAGCAGGCGCGAACCGCTTCACGCTGGCGCTGACCGCGGGCGGTTCCGGGTTCCGCGATTTTCAGGTACAGGTCGATCCCGAAGGCGCGGATCAGTTTTTCCAGAACAACCGCCTGTCCACCTTCAGCCAGATCATCGGTCCGCCGCGCGTTTTGATCGTGCGGACGGACGATGCCGAATCCCAATACCTCGCGGACGCCCTGACCGCCTCCGGCTTGGTCGTCGACGTGGTCGCTCCGCGCGAGCTGCCGATTGGTGTGGCGGCGCTGGCGCAGTACGGCACCGTCATCCTTGCCAACGTCCCGGCGACCGAGCTATCGGCGCGGCGCATGGACGTGCTGCAAGCCTATGTGCGCGACCTCGGCGGCGGGTTGGTGGTCGTCGGCGGTCCGAATGCCTTCGGTCCCGGCGGCTACTTTGAGACACCGCTCGAAGAAGCGCTGCCCGTGCAGATGCGCCTGCTCGACCAGCAGCGCGTTCCGCAGCTGACCATTACCTACCTCATCGACCGCTCCGGCAGCATGGCGTCGATAGGACTGAGCGGCGTCCCGAACCTGGAGCTGGGCAAAGAAGCCATTATCCGGTCGATTGACTTTTTGCAGCCCACCGACCGCGCGGGGGTCATCTCGTTCGATACCGGCGGCGCGTGGATTGCCGAAATTCAACCGGTCGTCAACCGGATTGCGCTTCAAAATCTCGTCGGCACGCTGCGCCCCGGCGGCGGCACCGACATTCGCGCGGGCATGACCACGGTGGCGAACACGCTCACCGGCGATCCGTCGCCGCGCAAGCACATTATCCTGCTGACCGACGGCGGCGCAGACCCGTCCGGTTTAGTCGAGATGACCGCCGACCTGTATCAGAATTACGACATCACCACCTCGGTCGTCGCCATCGGCGACGTCGCGCCTTCGCAAACGTTTCTGGACGACATGGCAGAAGCGGGCGGCGGCAACTATCATATGGTCGACGTAGTGGAAGCGATCCCGACAATTTTTACGCTGGAAACGGTGCTGGCGACTCGCTCCTATCTCATGGAGCAGCCGTTTGTGCCGAGCATCGCCAGCAGCAGCCCGATCCTCGACGGCATTACGTCCGCGCCGCCGCTGTTGGGCTACGTCGCCACCTCGCCCAAGCAGACGGCGCAGGTCATCCTCGTCGGTCCGACCGAGTACAACGATCCGCTGCTGGCATCCTGGCAGTACGGCTTGGGGCGCTCGGTGGCTTTCACCAGCGACGCGACCGCGCGCTGGGCGTCGAGCTGGGTGACGTGGGACGAATTCGCCCGCTTCTGGAATCAGACCGTGCGCTGGACGATCACCGAGGGCATCAATTCGAGTGTTGAGACGCGCGTCGTCATGGAAGGCGAGCAGGCGCGTGTGGTGGTCGACGCGCGGGACGCCGGCGGCGAATTCCTCAACGGGTTAAGCCTCAATGCCTCGCTCGTCGATCCCAACCTCGGCGCGGCGGCGGTGCCGCTGCGACAGGTCGCGCCGGGACGTTACGAAGCGGTCTTCACGCCCACGGCGGAAGGCGCGTACTTCCTTGCCGTGACCGGGGCAGGCAGCGACGCGAGCGTGCAGGTCAACCAGCGTACCGGATGGGTAATGAGCTACTCCGCCGAATACAGCCTGCGCGCGGACGCGGGGAATTTTGACCTGCTGGCGGACATGGCGGCGCTGACCGGCGGGCGCTCGCTGGCAGACGACCCGGCGGCGGTTTTCGCGCACAATCTGGATTTTGAGACGGCGAGCACGCCGCTTTATCCGTGGCTGCTGCTGGCGGCGCTTCTCCTGCTGCCGGTCGATATTGCCGTCCGCCGTCTGATCGTGACTCGAAGCGACCTCGCGCGCATTCGCATGGCGCTGTTCCGCGGCGCGGCGGCTGCCGAAGCGCAGTCTGAGCGGCTGGCAGGACTCATGGGCGCGAAAGCGCGGGCGCAGCAGCGCGCCGACGAACAGGCGGAAGGCGTCGGCAGTACCGCCGCTGCGCTTCGCAGCCGCCGCAGCGCGACCCGTTCCGCACCCGTACAGCCTGCCGCACCGCGCCCCCCCGAACCCCCGCGTCCGTCAGGACCGCCGCCATCGCCAGGGCAGGCGCCCGCGGGCGAAGCGGAAAATGTCGCCGCGCGCCTGCTTCAGAAACGCCGCGAGCGCGGTCAATAAATCGCCGCCGCCAATCCACGGGATGACCTCCCCAACCCTAAACCACATTCCATGCGCTCGAAATGGATTGAAGTTACAATAATGTAAGCTGCTTTTGATGTGTCCTCTCCCGGCGATCTTTACGCTTGCGTCTCGAAATAGATCGTAAGATGAAACTGGGGCAGGAGGTCACTCTGCACACTACGCCAATTTTTCATAGAACATCGCTGCGCTGCCCCCTTTCAATCAACGGTGACTTCATGGGTTGATCGCTTAACGGAGACGCGGTTATCGTCCATCACGGATGGTTGTGACGCTGGAGAGCGTCTGTTATGACGGCAACGGATTTACCATCAACGCTGGCTTCGTTCACCGAACTATCTACCGAGTCCAGTTCGCTGGAGCGCGAGTTGTACATCAACACGCAGCCCGTTTCGGTTCGCTTTGGGATCTTAAATACCCTCGCGCTGGCGATGCATCAGGCGTCGGACGTGGACGCGGTTCTGCGCGTGCTGAGCGCGCAGGGGGGACGGCTACTTTCGTTCGATCATTGCAGCGTCTGCCTGTGGACGGGTGAAAGCTGGACGATCCGAACGCTTGCGGGTCTGCCCGCCGCGCCCGAATTTGGCGGCGGGATGGACACGATTGAGCGGGCGCTTATCTCGCGGCGGATGCAGTTGATCGATGACGGCGCCGCCGAAGGCGTGTTGAGCGCGTACACGAGCGTGGTGGTCATTCCGCTCGAAGTCGAATTCAACGATCAGTTGGTGGGCACGGTGCAGTTCGCCTCGATGCGCCCCAACGCCTATGCCGCCGACGACACGCGCATCGCGGTCTTTCTGGCGCTGCAGCTGGCGACCGCGCTCGCGAATGCGGAGCGCGTTGAAACGTTGGAGCAGCAGGTGGCGGGGCTGGACGAGCGCAACCGCGAGCTGGACGCTTACGGCTACACCATCGCTCACGATCTGAAAGCGCCGCTCAACCTGATCTATGGCTACACCAATTTGCTGGAACTGGTGAGCGGTGACGCCGCCAGCGACCAGATGCTGGATTACATCGGACGTATCAACGACGGCGTCGTCATGATGACGCGCATGATCGACCAGTTGCTGCTCCTGGCGCGGCTGTCCGATCAGAACGAGGTGCTTGAAGCGGTCGAGGTGATGCCCGTTCTGGTGCAAGCCATCGAGCGGTTTCAGACGGCGATTGAAGACCGCCGCATCCAGATCGACATTATGGAGCACCTGCCGAACGTGTGCGGTCACGCCGCATGGCTGGAAGAAGTGTTTGCCAACCTGATCGGAAACGCGATTCAGTACATGGGCGCGCACAACGAGCGCCCCTGCATCCGCGTGCGCGCCCGGACGGTGGGCAGCCACGTGCGCTACGAAATTCGGGACAACGGCATCGGCATCGCCCCGGTCGATCAGGAGCGCCTGTTCACGCGCTTTACCCGGCTGGATAACCTTCACACGGGTGGCGATGGGCTTGGGCTGACGATTGTACAGCGGATTATCACCCGGCTGAACGGCAGCGTCGGCGTCGAAAGCGCCGCCGGAACCGGCAGCACCTTCTGGTTCACGCTTCCCGCCGCCTGTAACTGACCTTCTTGCCACAAACTCCCAATAACGCTGTCGAGGGGCGAACCGCTGGTTCGCCCGTCGTAGGGGCGGACGGCGTCCGCCCCCGCTACAGCATCCGCAGCTCGAACAGCAGCGGCCAGCGCTTGCCGCTCACGAACACCCGACGGCCGTCCGGATCGTAGGCGATCCCGTTCAGCACGTCCTCGCCGCTGGCATGCGGACCCACGCACGGTACCATGTCCGATCAAGCAGTTTCCCCGCAATCGTATGTTCCGACCAACAAGACAGTTGTCGGGAGTCCACCATCAATGCATTCGAGATGCTCTCGGTGCGTCGCAAGCAGACTTCGTTCGCCCACGAGGCGTAGATGTCGAGTCCGTTCTCCGTCCAACCGCGCGAGGAACGCGTTAGTTGAGATGAACCTATAACCTGCTGCG
>CALMDI010000676.1 GCA_937864975.1 uncultured Chloroflexota bacterium
CGGCGCGTGACTTCCGCGATCTGGTCGCCAATCGAATAGGCGGGGTTGAGCGACGCAAGCGAATCCTGCGGTACGAGGCTGATGTCGCGCCCCCAGATGTGGCGCATCTCGGCGTCGGTTTTCGCGGTCAGGTCGTCGCCGTCGAGGTAAATCTTGCCGCTGACGATGCGCGCGTTTCCCGCCATGTAGCGCATGAGCGCCAGCGCCAGCGTCGATTTGCCGCTGCCGCTCTCGCCGACCAGTCCGTGAATTTCAAGCGGGTTGATGCTGAGCGAGATGTCCTGAATCGCGTTGAACCATTCCTTGCCGAGCTTGTAGTCGATGCACAGGTTTTCCACCCGAATGACCGGCGCGACCGTCATACGACCTGTCCTTCGTAGCGAAAGATGCGTCGCAAGCCGTCGGACATGAGGTTGACGCCGATGATGAGCAGCGCAATCGCCGCCGCCGGAAACCAGAGCGCCCACGGCGTTTGAGAGAACGAATCGCGCGCCTCATTCACCATGCGCCCCCAATCCGGCGACGGTGGCTGCACGCCGAGACCGAGGAAGCCGAGCGATGCCGTCAAAAAGATGGCGTAGGAAAAGCGCAGCGCGCCTTCCACCGCCAGCGCGGGCAGGACGCCCGGTAAAATTTCGCGAAAGAGGATATACGGCGTCGATTCGCCGCGCAGTCGCGCCGCCTCGATAAAACCCTGCGCGCGAATGTTCAGCGTCGCCGCGCGCACGACCCGCGCCACAATCGGGGTATACAGCAGCACAATCACGACGACAATGCCGAACGGCGTGGGTCCAATCGTGCCCAGCATGACCAGCGCCAGAACAAGCGCCGGGATGGCGAGCAGGCTGTCCATCGCGCGCGACACCACTTCGTCCAGCCAGCCGTCGTAGAAGCCGATCAGCAAGCCGATGCACGTTCCGAAGACAACCGCGAGCGCGGTCGTAATCGTCGGCAGGGCGATGATTTCGCGCGCGCCCCAGACGACGCGGCTAAAAACGTCGCGCCCCAGCTTGTCCGTCCCAAAGACATACTGGGCGGAAGGAGGCTGCCGCGCCGCGCCGCGAAGGATCGTGTCGTAGCGATAGGGCGCGATCATGGGACCAAAAACGGCGACCAGGATGAACAGCGCGACGATGAGGGTGCCGATCAACGACAGCGGACGCCGCGTGAGTTCCCGCAGCGCCGAGCCGATGGAACGTCCGGCGGCGTCGGTCGTCGGGATGCGAGATGCGAGCGTCTCCGCGCCATGCCGAAATCGAGAAGCCATGCAGTCGCCTAATGAGGATGAATCGAGGCGGTTCACAGCCGCCTCGATCGGCGTTCCATGTGGTTACGAGGTCAGGGAGACCGTTCGGTAGTCGGTTGCGCCGGGATAAGGATCCATGTCCAGTCCTTCGACGCGCGCGCTGACCGCGCCGATGATGGGCGCGAAGTAGGGCACGATGATCGGACCGCGCTCGGCGAAAATCTGGCTGATACGCGAATATATATCCGCGCGCGCGGTTTCGTCGGTCGTCATGCGCGCCTCGGCGATCAGCTCGTCCAGTTCTTCGTCTGCCCAGCGTGTTTCGTTATAGGGCGCGTCGCTGGCATAGGCTTCCTGCAAATACTGCTGCGGGATCGGGCGCGCGCCCCAGCCGGTGATGCCAAGCTCGACGTCGAAGTAGTTATCGGGATTGGTGGTGTCGTAATACAGGTTTTCCTCGCGCACCTGAATGTCGACCGTGATGCACGCCTCTGCCCACTGCTGCTGGAGCACCGTCGCCAGGTCGGGATACTCAAAGGCGTTGGGTACGAACAGCGTCATTTCCAGCCCGTCGGGGTAGCCCGCCTCGCTCAAAAGCTCGCACGCCCGCGCCGGATCGTAGGTGGGATTTTCAATCGTGTCGTCGTAGAAATTGGCATAGACGGGTCCGATCGGGTCGTTGTTGCCGATGATGCCCCGACCGTTGAGCAGAATATCGTTGAGCGCTTCGCGGTCGGTCGCGTACTTGAATGCCTGCCGCACGGCGAGTTCCTCGCCCGCGCCTTCATCCGTCCGCAGCCGGATAATCGGGTGCTGCGCCGTCGGGCGCTGAAGTACCTGGATGCCCTCGCTGCCTTCGAGCCGATCCAACTGCATGCTCGGCACTTTATAGATCGCGTCCACCGCGCCGCTCAACAGCGCATCGACCTGCGCGACCGCATCGTCAATGTAGATGTGCTCCATGCCCGCCAGCAGCGGCGCGCCTTCCTGCCAGTAGCTGTCGTTGCGGACGAACACCGACCGGTTCGCGGGGCTGTATTCCTGAAGGATAAAGGGTCCCGTGCCGTTGAAATTTTCGTAGGGGTTCTCGCTGCCTTCCGCCAGCACGTTCGGCTCATTTTCGCCGTCAGGAATAATCAGCGCCCAGCGCGAGCCGACGCCGTAAAGAAAATCGGCGTTCACCGCGGGAAGGGTGAAGACAACTGTTTGCTCATCCGGCGCGCTCACCTCAAATTCGCCGAGCAAACCGAGCGCGGGCGAGCTTTGGTCTTTCAGTCGGTTGAACGTCCAGACCACGTCCGCCGACGTAAACGGCTTCCCATCGTGGAAGGTGACGCCCTCTTCCAGGGTGAACGTGTAGGTCAGGTTGTCGTCGCTGATTTCCCACGACGACGCCAGGTTGGGCACAACGCTGGTATCCGGCTCGACGTCGATCAGATAATCATAAATCGCCCGGTTGAAGGCGGTTTCGGGGTCATTCGCGTGCAGCGCCGGGTCGAGCACCACCGGCGCGTTGAGCGCCACGCGCAGCACGCCGGTATCGTCCTGAGCGGTCACCAAGCCGATACTCAGGAGAAGAAGCGAAAGACTAAAAAGAACGGTCAGGCGGCGAAAAACGGGCGCGCGCATTGAAAGCGAATAGCGTGCCATTGAACTGCCTCCATGCCTGTGGGGCGATAACGATTAGGGTAGTGCTGACCAGCACGGACTCGGATGACGGTATCCATCCGAGTATAACGTTTTTTCGGCTGACCGTCCTGAATCCACATCAAGAGCTAAGCATTGCCGCTACCGCGTGGGTGTTGGCAGGTGCGGGAGCGTTTCCAGTTCAGGCAGCAGCACCACGCTCTCCTGCTCATTGGGGTCGGTGCGCGCGATGACGGCGGTACACGGCTCGTCGCCGTTGTTCATCGGCAGGTGTGGCGTTCCTGCGGGAATGTAGAGCATTTCGCCCGCCCGCACGACCAGATGCTGGCTCAGGTTTTCCCCATACCACATCTCGGAGACACCGTTCAGAACGTAAATCGCGGTCTCGTGCTTCTCGTGCAGATGCGCTTTGGCGCGCCCGCCGGGCGGGATCGTCAGCAGGTGCATACAGATGGCGGTCGAGCCGACGCTTTGCGCCGACAGCC
>CALMDI010000677.1 GCA_937864975.1 uncultured Chloroflexota bacterium
TGGCTCGCGGTGTCATAAAGAGGATTGACGGGTGGCGGACTCTGGTACAGGATGAAGGTGGTCACGGTAAGTTCAGGCTCGATGGCGGTGGTTCCGCAGCGCTGCGCGTGCTGGATGGCGACGACCGCGTTTCCCGGTAAGGTGATGACGTAGATTGCAAACGATAAGCCAGAGGCGTCGCGGCACTCGCACTGCGTGCGCTCCGGCTCGCCATAGCGCGCGATCATTCGCTCCAGCGGCAGCCCCGGATCGCGCGGAATAATCACCATACGGCTGACGATACCATCCTCGCCCGCATAGACGTAGCCTTGAACCGGGCGCGTCCCGCCGGCATACCAGTAAAACTGCGTGTCGCTGACGATCTCAACGTTGAACAACCCATCGTCGCGCAGAGTTTGCGCGGCATCGACAAACGAGGTCGCGCCGGGACGAATGTCGTGCCAGCACGGCATGGGCGCGCACTGATGCAGCGCGAACAATCGCGATTCTGGCTTGAGGGCGTTCGTCAGGAAGCGCCCCTGACTCGCAAGCGCTACCCATAGGATAAGCAGGGAAAACACCAGCAGGCTGATAAACAGGAAGGTGCGTTGCATAAGTCTCGCAACTAAAAAGCTCCCCGTCTTACCGGGGAGCCTTTGTCGGCTGTAAATTAGCCTTGCGCGATGCCGAACTGTCCGTAAACACCGCTGCTGTAGACGTAAACGTAGCTCAGCGGGTTGCCCTCGTCGTCGGGCGGGTTCTCGTCCAGCCACTCATAGAGGAAACGCGCGTCGCTGATGCTCAGGTTCACGCAGCCGTGACTGCGGCGGTAGCCGAAGCCATCATGCCAGTAGGTGCCGTGCAGGCTGATGCCGCCGTCAAAATACATCACCCACGGCACGCTCTGAAGCGCATACGCTTGCGGCGACCCGGCAGCGCCGCTCATCGGGTCGGAGATGGCGCGATCCCAGACGGTGAAGACCCCCTCGCGCGTGTCCCAGCTTGGCAGCCCGGTGGCGACGAGCGTTGCAAACACGGGTGTGTCACCTTCATAGGCAACCAGCGTTTGCTCGTAAAGATCGACGGCAACCCAACGACCGCTGACTTCTTCAGGGCGCTCGGTCGGCTTGGCGATGGCGACCCACCGCTGCTCGACCCACATGTCCGGTCCGATCATATACCAGATAATATCGTCGACCGCGACCTGAGCGAACACGTTGAAACGTGAATACTTGCGATACAGCGGGTTGTTATTATGATCCTGCGAGCCGCCCGGCTGGCTGGCGGGGAACAGATCGAACATCGTCCACCCGAACCATTGATCGAGCGGTTGCAGAAGCTGGACGCCGGTGAAATAGGACGGCTGGACAAGCTGGATATCTTCCGCGCGCATCCAGCCGCCGCCCTGAATGGCGATCCAACCGGGCGTGCTTTCCGTGTCGGTCGCGATGACGAAGTTAAATCCCGGCTCGATCTGGCGAATCGGCGTGCCATTGGGCACGTCAAAGACGTTCGCCCAGCCTTCCGACACGACTTTCCAGTAGGTGTAGCTGCTCAGCGTAAAACGATCCAGCTCAATCGGGACAACCGCAGGTTCCATGTAGGCGAGCATTACGTCCATGCAGCCCTGGTTCGGCGTGGGGTTTTCAAGCGTGACGCCGGCACATGCCGCCATCAAATCGATGCTTGGGTCGGCGTTCGCGGTGAAAGGAACGACGCCAAGCGCAATCAGAAAACCGGCTATCGTCGCGAAACGGGTAACGTGAATCCTCATAAGCACGGCATCTCCAAAACAGCCAAGCGTCATAGCGCGCGAACGAGCCGCGCATCATGTTCGGACAGTACTATAGCACAAGTTTTGGAGAGTGAGCATCCTCTTTGTCACCGTTCCGGTTGGATTTTCAAAATTTTTAAGCCGGACATTTTGGGCGAGAATTCCGAGGGTGAAGGGATTGAAGCAGGATCGCCGCGCGTCCGTTTTCCGTAATCACGACATGCCGTCACCGGCGATTGCCCGCCGCCTATTTTGAGCGTTGACATTCGTGTAATTAAAACTTAAATTACCCCGGTGACCCATTGCCCTGAGCGGGTGTCTGGGGCAGGATCACAGTGTCTAATGGTCATAGGAGATCGTAGTAATGGTGTGGAAACGTATCGCAATGGTGGTTGCGGTTGGGCTTGTGGTGGCAATTAGCGCGGGCGTCTATGCCCAGACAACGGGACAATCCGACTCGCCCTCTGCATTACTGACGAACCAGCAGGCGGCGGCATTTGTGAACGGGCTGCGCGGCGGGCAGCCGACGAACGCCGGGGTGGTTGGGGTGGCGCGCCTTGAGGAGTTCAACAGCTA
>CALMDI010000678.1 GCA_937864975.1 uncultured Chloroflexota bacterium
GCGAGCCTGACCTGTACAGCAAGCAGAATGTCGCCATCAAAGAGGTCGCGGAAACGCTGCTGCGGATGGAGCAGGAGGCGCACGCGCAGGGAAACGGGCACGTTGGTGAGCGATGAAGAAACCCAAGAAACCCCTCCCTCCATCGCTCTCCCCGTCAACGGAGAGGGAGGGGCAGGAGAGGCGCTTTTGCGAATTGGAAACAACTAGAATTTACCGTCACTGCAACGGGTGAAGAAACTCTATTCCACTGGGCAAGGCACAAATGCCCTGCTCCTGGAAATCGCAAGCTTACATCTTAATCCGACGAAATCACGTGGATGCACATGGGCGACGGGATGGAAAGCACCTGACCGGTCGGCGTGATGCACCCGCTCGTAGCGTCCACGCGGAAAGTCACGACCGTTCCGCTGTGCTGGTTTGCCGCGAACAGATACGACCCCGTGGAGTCCAGGGCGAAATTGCGCGGAAAATGCCCCAGAGTCGAGACAACTTCGACCGGGGAAACATGCCCGCTCGACGCATCGACCGCGAACACAACGATGCTGTCGTGCCCCCGGTTCGAGACATAGAGCGTCTTGCCTTCGGGAGCGAGGTGAAGGTCAGCAGCCCAATTCGTCCCATGAAAATCATCCGGCAGCGTCGAGAGGGTCTGTACCGCACGCCTGGTGCCCTGCTCCGCGTCGAATTCATATACGGAAAGGGTCGAATTTAGCTCGTTGACGGCGTAGAGGAAGCGGCTGTTCGGGTGAAACGCAAGATGGCGCGGACCCGCTCCGGGCGCGGCGGTGATGACAGCAGGGGTACCGCTATCCAATTGTCCGCTCGTCTGGTCGAATGGATAAATGATAATTTGATGAATGCGCAGGTAGGCGGCGAGGGCGAAAGGCCCCGAAGGATCCAGCAGAATGGAGTGGACATGCGCCGCCTCCTGCCGCTCTGGATCGACGCCGCGCCCCGTGTGCCTGACGACGGCGGTGGCTTCGCCCAGGCTGCCGTCTGCCTGAACCGGCAGCACGGTCGCGCTGCCGCTGGTGTAGTTGGCGACCAGCGCCCAGCGGTTCGCGCGATCCAGACTGACGTAACAGGGACCCGCGCCGTGAGTCGGCTGCGAGTTCAGGTACGACAAGCTTCCAGTCGCGGGATCGATGGCAAAAGCGGTCACGCGCCCGCCCGACGTTCTTTTGTCCGTCTCGATCTCGTTAACGGCGAACAGGAAGCGGCGATCCGACGAGAGTGTAAGAAACGATGGCTTCTCCACGTTGACCGCGCTCTGAAAGCTCAGCACACCGGTAGAAACATCGAACGCATAGACAAGGATGCTGTCGGATGTACCCTCTTCGTCTGCAAAACTGCTGATATAGGCGAATTGTTTTTGCGGCGTGGGTATAGTTTTACCCTCCTACGTCGGGTGCGGAACCGCTCGGTGGCATCCCGATTGTGCCCCGACGCCCCACTGAACGATTTTTACTTTTCTCGTTCTTAATGCTATACTCATCTTTGATGCCGGACAGCCTAACGCACACGCTCAACGTCACCATCGCACCCTACGCGGTCACTTACTGTTAGTTTTGGGGGAAAGGCATGTCTACCAATCTTCAGCGGCGCGAAAGCACGCCTCCGCCTCCGCCGCCTGACGAGATGTACTGGGCGGCGCTGCTGCGCGAAGGGGAATTCGCCGAAGTCGCGCTGACCGATCCTGAACACTCCGACGGCACCGCCCTTCAAACCGACGGCAATACGCACGAGCATGGGCGGGCGGACGCCGGCAGCAGCGACCCCAGCCACCCGGACTGGCAAGACATCCGCGACATCATGGACAATGACCAGGTGATCGAGATGGTCGTCAGTGGGTACAACCGGGGCGGTCTGCTGGTCGAGTGGCGCACGCTGCGAGGGTTTGTTCCCGCCAGCCAACTGGTCGATTTCCCGGTCTCGCCCAACCCGTACACACGTCGCAGTGCTCTGATCGAGCGGGTGGGTCTGCCGCTGCGGTTACGGATTATCGAGCTCAACGCCGACCAGAATCGGCTGATTTTTTCAGAGCGCGCGGCGACGGCGCAGCCGGGCGAGCGCGCGGATATTCTGCTGCGCCTGCAACCAGGCGACGTAATCTCCGGCACAATTACGAACCTGTGTGACTTCGGGGCGTTTGTCGACCTCGGCGGTCTCGAAGGCTTGATTCACATCAGCGAGTTAAGCTGGGGACGAGTCGGGCACCCCGCCGACATGCTGGCGCGCGGGCAGGACGTGCAAGCGTTCGTGCTCGACGTCAATCGCGGGGCGGGACGTATCGCCCTGAGCCTCAAACGGCTGTACCCCGACCCGTGGGAAACCGTCGGCAGGCGCTACCAGATCGGCGAAACGGTCGAAGGGATCATCACCAACGTGGTCGACTTTGGTGCGTTCGCGCGGATCGAAGAAGGGTTGGAAGGACTCATTCACGTGTCGGAGCTGGCAGAAGGACATTTTTTGCACCCACGCAACGTGGTCAACGAAGGGCAGCAAATTCGCGCCCGCATCCTCAGCATCGACGGGCACCATCGCCGCCTGGGTTTAAGCCTTCGCGCCCTCACCTGATCGCTCCCTGTCGCGTCGTGTGTTGAGAGACCGGCTTCACGCCGGTCTTTTCTGTTTGCGCCGCCGCGGCGAAGAGGCGCGATCTCAAACGAATGTTATAATCGTCGTACGAATTCACAGAGCGTAGAGAGGCGGGCGCTGCGTGGCGCAACAGAAATCCACGGGCACCAAAACCCCTAGCCGGACGACTGGCGCGTCGAAACCGGCAGCCAAACCGAATACTCCGAAAAAACCCGCGGCGAAAGCAGCGCCCGAACCTCGCCAGCCGAACGTCGAGCGCTACACGGTCAAGCCGGAATTCTGGGATCGCGTGCTGGACGCGCTGCCGCCGTGGGGCGACGAGATTATCGCCATTCTGCTGATCGTCTTCGGCGTCGTCTCGTTCCTGTCGCTGTTGAACGTGTCGGCGGACGCGACGATTGCGAATGCGTGGTCTCGCGCGCTGACGACGCTCTTTGGGTGGGGCAGCGTGCTCGTCTCGGCGGGCATTTTCCTGCTCGGCGTCGCCATTCTCCTGCCGAAACTTGGCGTTGTCGTCCGCTTTCCAACGCGGCGAATCCTGGCGCTGGAATTTGCGTTCCTCTCCAGCCTCGCGTTGATGCATCTGCTGAGCGGCGATACCGAGCTGCGGGCGCTCGCGCGGGCGGGACAGGGCGGCGGACAGATTGGCTGGGCGCTGAGCACGATTGTCTCCGGGCTGTTCGGCACCATTGTCGGCATCGTCGTCTACAGCGTCCTGCTGGTCCTCAGCCTGTCGGTGGTCGTCGGCTTGAGCAGCCGAGGCATTCGCAACCGCCTGAAAAACACCAGCGAAGCGCTGTACAATTTCGGCGCGCGGATGGCGGATCGTGCGGAGGCGGCGCAGCGCGCGCGGCAGTTTGTCCGCGCGCCGACGACCGCCGATCCGCTGGGTACGGCGCTGCACACGCTTTCCGACCCGGAACAAGCCAAACGCATGGCGAGCGGCGCGATTGTGCGGATTCGTCCCCACCCGGACAGCCTGCCGCCTTCGGCGCGCGCGGCATATGCCCGTGACGAGTATCACAGTAATGCCGACGACAGCGCCGACACGGAAACACAGCCCACGATTGACCTGCGCGAGCCGTCGAAAACGTTCAACGCGGTGGGCACGCTGACCGGGAAGAAAACGCGCGACGGCATTCCGCTGGTCGAACGTCCTGACGGGCGGCTGAAGCGCTACTTCACCGTCGCGGGCATGAAGGAAGCGAAGCACGTGCCGAAGCGCCCGGCGATTTTGCCGTCGCTGGACATGCTGCGCGACATCGATCTGAGCCTGCCGGACGAAGGCGAAATCAACAACAACGCCGTGCTGATCGAAAACACGCTGCTCGAATTTGACATCGACGTGGACGTGGTGGACGTGAAGGTCGGTCCCACGGTCACGCAGTACGCGGTGCAGCCCTTCAAGGAAGCGGTGGGCGAAGGCGGCGAGACAGTCATGAGCCGCACGCGCATCAACAAGATCGCCTCGCTTGCCAACGACCTCGCCCTGTCGCTGTCGGCAAAGCGGCTGCGCCTGGAAACGCCCGTGCCGGGGCAGAATTACATCGGCATCGAAGTGCCGAACCGCAAGCCAAGCATCGTCGCGCTGCGCTCGGTGTATGAGAGCCGCGCCTTTCACGACGAGGCGCAAAAGAACAAGTCGCCGCTGCTGATCCCGCTGGGGCGCGACGTGGCGGGCAAGCCATTTGCCGTCGATCTGGCAGCGCTGCCCCACCTGCT
>CALMDI010000679.1 GCA_937864975.1 uncultured Chloroflexota bacterium
CAGCAATTTCACGGGCTTGCAACGCCTGTGGTATGTCTATAAACATCTGGATAGAGAGGCGTAGGGCATTATGGAGTTTGAGCGCGAATTTATTGTCATTGGCAACACAGTACAGATCCGTTATTACGGCATCATCATCGTGCTGGCGATGCTGGTCGCCGCATCGGTGGCGGCGCGGCTGGCGAAACGCGAAGGGCAAGACCCCGATCACGTCTGGGGCGCGCTGACCTGGGCGATCATTCCGGCGATCATCGGCGCGCGGCTGTGGTTCGTCCTCTTCCCATCGGCGGATGTCGTCGCGAAGGGGCAGGATACCGCGTGGATGCTTCAGAACTTCGGCAATTTACAGAATGGTCCGCTCGCCATCTGGAGCGGCGGCTTGGGCATTTACGGCGCGGTGCTTGGCGGCTTGCTGGGCGCGTACCTCTATTTCCGTCGCCATCGTCTGCCGGTCGGCTACTGGCTCGACATCGCGGGCGTGGTGCTGCCGCTCGGTCAGGCGATAGGACGCTGGGCGAACTTCGTCAACCGCGAGCTGTACGGCACGCCGACAACGCTCCCGTGGGGTATTTTGATTGACGAGCAAGCCAAGCGGGTTCCGCCCTACACCAGCCCGGTCGATTACCCCCTGCCGACGACGAAATTCCACCCGCTGTTCCTGTACGAATCGCTCTGGAACCTGATCGCGTTCTTCGTGCTGCTCAATATCTTTCAGCGCCGCCGCTCGATGAATCTGCGCTCCGGCGATATCTTCCTGCTCTACATCATGCAGTATTCGGCGGTGCGTTTCCTGCTGGAATTCATCCGCGCCGAAGTGGCTTATCTCCCCGGCACGACAATTAACTCGTCGCAGACTGCCGCCGTGGTCACGTTCGCCGTCGCGCTGGTGTGGTTCATCATTCGCCGTCGCAATGCGCCCGCGCCCGTCGAGCAGCCGCCGTCCACGCCAGAGAAGCGCGCAGTGTAGTGCTCCGTACCCGCGAGTGAGTATCTTCAGCATCCCCCAACAGACACTGTGGGGGATGTTGTTTTTAATGCGCGCAGATGGAGAGCTATTTCATGCCGGGAATTGTCGGGTTTACTGCCGCAGCCGCGCCGCGCGATCACGCGGGGCGCGTGCTGCAAACGATGCAGGACATGATTACGCACGCCGATTTCTACCAGAGAGACCCGCTCTGGTCGGACGATTCCGTATGGGCAACACGCTCCGTCACGGGGGTTATCAAGCCGGAACCGCAGCCGCACTCGCAAGAGGGTGTCCATGTCTGGATGAATGGGACGATTTACAACGGCGACGAGGTTGCCGCGACGCGCGGGCTGCCGGGTGGGTTGGACGATCTGGCGCTGATGGCGGCGCTGTACAAACAGGACAGCGACTTCGGCTTTTTGCGTCAACTTGACGGATTTTATACGGCGGTTGTCTATGACGCCGGGCTGTGCACGGTGTCGTTGATGACCGATCGCTTCGGGTTGCGCTATCTGTACTGGTCAATCGTGAATGGCGGACTGGTGTGGGGCAGCGAGACAAAGGTTGTGCTGGCATTGCCCGGCTACAAGCCCCGCGTAAACTCGCAGGCGGCGAAAGAGCTGGTTCGGGCAGGTACGATTTTCGAAGACCACTGCCTGTTCGACGGCGTACACCTGCTCGCGCCGGGGACAGTACAGACCCATGACCTGAACACCCGCGAGGTTCGGTCGCACCAGTACTGGTGGTGGACAGACCTGCCGCCCGTCAATCACAGGATGGACGTGCGCGAAGCGGC
This sequence comes from uncultured Chloroflexota bacterium, assembly GCA_937864975.1. GTDB lineage: Bacteria > Chloroflexota > Anaerolineae > Aggregatilineales > Phototrophicaceae > ZC4RG36. Next base: position 1,764 of record CALMDI010000679.1, read on the forward strand.
TGAGGAAATGGGTCGGTTGTTCTGCCCCGCCGTTGAGCGCGCCAGCGCCGAGCCGCGCATTAACCTGGAACTCAGCGGCGGGCTGGACTCGCGGGCAATTTTCGCGGCGATCCCCGACGGGCACGAGATTCACGCCTATACCGCGGGCAGGCACGGATGCGACGATATCCTGATCGCCGGGAAGGTCGTGCGGCGGCGTCCCGGCGCGGCGCATCATATCTTCGAGATAGACGGCACAGAGTGGGTCACGCCACCCACCGTGCATGAAATCTGGGAGCAGGATGGACACGTTACGCTCCTGCAGATCATCGGTTCTGTGCCGAAACAGGCGAACCGTGAAGAGAACTTTCTGCGTCTGAACGGACTGGGCGGCGATACCCTGCTCGGCGGCACGTATCTGACGCCACACACGCTGGACAAGCCGATCACACGAGAGGCGATTTCGGGATTTGTGAGAAGCCGACCCGACCCGGATACGTTCGTCAACGTCGAACGCTTTGGGCATTTGCCGAAAGTTGATTTCTATCTCATCGAGAACCGGCTGCGGCGAATGCAGGTTTCGGGTATCCGGCGCTCGCTGACGCTGGGCGAGATGCGAATGCCGTTTATGGATTACGCGCTGGTCGATTTTTCGCTGTCGATGCCCGACCGCCTGCGACTTGAATCCTATGCTTACCGTCATATGCTGCTGGATGTGTTTCCTCAATACTATCGGGATATTCCCTGGCAGAAAAAGGGCGGATTAATCGACCGCTCCGACCCGCTCTCGCGGCAGGCGCAGCTACAGAAGAAGCTGGCGCGCATCGTCAAGAAGTACAAAGCAAAGCTGGGCAGGCGCGAGGCGCTGCAAATAGGCAAGTCGATGACCGACCGCGCGACGTGGATTCGCACGGAGCCAATGCGGTCGTTCTTTGAGGGCGTGCTGATGAACCCCGACGCGCTCTACCCCGATTTTCACCTACGCGAGCAGGTGATGCAGGAATGGACAGCGCACTTCGCCGGGGAGAACCGCTCGCCACAGTTGTGCCACATCATGACGCTCGAAATCTGGCTGCGAGAGGCGGGACTTTGATGGTGGACCCCGGCTTCTTCTCCGCTCCGATCGCTCCCGGACCGCTCTTCGATGGCTGTCTGGAGGAGGACCGAGTGCGTGTCTACGCCTGGCGCGATTCTGTGCTCGAGCTTGCCTCGGATGCGACTCATTTCGGCATCCAGACGGTGGGTGAGAGCCTATTGCTACGCAAACAGCGACGTCCGCCCGCAGGTCTTGCTGCTGGTATGTACTTCGTCCATGAAGGTGCGGGCAAGATAGTCGGAGACGGCGGGTTGGTAAT
>CALMDI010000680.1 GCA_937864975.1 uncultured Chloroflexota bacterium
CGATCCGGGTCCCGTGGGCTATCTTCCTGGCAGCGATGCCAAGCACATGGTGAACATTGCGCGCGGCGAGATGGTCATTTTTGGTCCGGGCAGTTACGAAGTCGCGCACGCTTATGATGAATACGTCGCGCTCGATGCCCTGCAATCCACCACCGCCATTCTGAGCGACTTTATCCGGCGGACGGTCCTTCAGAAGGAGGCGAATCGAGCGTGAAGTTCGATACGATCATTACCGGGGGCGATGTCGTCACCGAAAGCGGCATTGAAACGCTCGACGTCGCGCTGCGCGATGGCAAGATCATGGCGCTGCTGGCGCGAGGCTCGCAAGCCGAGGCAGACGAGCGCGTGGATGCGTCCGGCAAGCTCGTGCTGCCCGGCGCGATAGACATTCACTTCCATTGCCGCGCCCCTGCCTATCCAGAGCGCGGTGACTTTGCCACCGAAACGCGCGCCGCGGCGGCGGGTGGCGTGACGACCATTTTCGAGATGCCAATTTCGAAGCCCTGCTGCGCTCGCCCCGGCATTTTTCGCGCGCGGCGGCAACTTGCTCAGGCGAATGCCTACGTCAACTTCGCGCTTTATGCCGCGCCGGGGCTGCGCCGCCCTGAAGAAATCCGCGAGATGGCGGACGAAGGCGCGATTGGCTGGAAGATTTTCATGACCGAAGCGCCCGCCGGACGCGACGACGAATTCGAGGGCTTGTGCCTGCCCAACGAAGATGAGTTGTTTGAGGCGCTCAAGCTGGTCGCGGAAACCGGGCTGGTGTGCGTCGTCCATGCCGAAAACAATCGCCTGCTCGAATACTTAACGGCTCGGTTGATCGAAGCCGGGCGCAACGATCCCGAAGCGCATGGCGACTCTCGCCCACCCGTCGTGGAAGCCCTCGCCGTGGCAACCCTGCTGACGATGAACGAAACCGTCGGCGCGAATCTGCACATCGCGCACGTCAGCTCCCGCGAAGCGCTCGACATGCTGCGGCGCTTCAAGGCGACCGGCTCGACCGCCACGGGCGAAACCTGCCCGCATTACCTGGTCTTTACCGAGGACGACATGCGGCGGGTGGGTCCCTATGCCAAAATCAACCCGCCGCTGCGCTCCTCGGACGATCAAGCCGCCATGTGGGAAGGGCTTGCGGACGGCAGCCTGATCGCCGTCACGACCGATCATTCGCCCTTCACTCCTGAGGAAAAAGAGCGCGCCCGAACCGACATCTGGCGCACGCCCCCCGGCGCGCCGGGCGTGGAAGAACTGGTGCTGACGATGATGGATGCTGCCTGCAATGGGCGCATGAGCATCAACAAGGCGGTCGAACTGATCAGCACCAACGGCGCGAAGCGCTTCGGCATCTACCCGCATAAAGGCGTGATCGCCGTCAACGCCGACGCCGATCTCGTCATCTACGACACCACGCGGTCGACGACCATCGACGCCAACAGGCTGTTTACGAAGGCGAAGCTGTGCGACCGCCTGTACGACGGCATGACGTTTCAGGGGCGCATCGACCGCACGATTGTCAACGGTAGAACCGTCTTTCTCGACGGTAAGGTGATCGGTGAAAAAGGCTGGGGCAAGTTCGTTCGCCCCGACCGCGCCCACGTGGATCGGAGCCTGTAACGGATGGCGTACCGCATCGACTTCGCCGAGTACTTTCGCTACGACGACCTGACGCGGCACTTGCGCGCACTCGCGGCGGACTATCCATCCCTGACGTCGCTGCAATCCATCGGCAAGAGTCATCGCGGGCGCGACGTCTGGTGCGTGACCGTCACCAATACCGCCACCGGACCCGACACCGACAAGCCCGCATTCTATATCGACGCTAACATTCACGCCGAGGAAGTGTCGACGACATCCGTCGCGCTCTACACGCTCTGGTATCTGCTCACGTGCTACGGACAGGACGCCGAAGTGACGTGGCTGCTCGACAACCTCGCCTTTTACATCATCCCGCGCTTCAACCCCGACGGCGCGGAGATCAGCCTGACGACCGGGCATCA
>CALMDI010000681.1 GCA_937864975.1 uncultured Chloroflexota bacterium
CGCCGGAACGGCTCGTGAGCACGGTCAGACTCGACACGACGGCAAGAGTTTGTCCGGGCGTCGCGCGGGGAACCGCGCGGCGCGCGCGGCGATATTCGCCTGCTCGACCGCCCGCTGCACGCCTATCACGCCCGCGAGATTGCCCGGCTGATCGCGCACGTGCCGCAGGCGACCTATCTCGAGTTCCCCTTCTCCGCGCGCGAAATCGTGCTGATGGGTCGCAGCCCGCACCTGAGCCGTTTCCAGATGGAGTCGCCGCGCGACCGCGCGATTGCCGAGCGCGCATTGCACGCCACGCACGCGCAGCATCTTGCCGACCGTCTGGTCACGACGTTGAGCGGCGGCGAGCGCCAGCGAATCGTCATCGCGCGGGCGCTGGCTCAGGAGCCGCGCCTCCTGCTGCTGGACGAGCCGACGAGCAATCTCGACGTAAGGCATCAAATGGACGTGCTGACGCTGACGCGCGCGCAGGCGCGCGAACGCGGCTTGGGCGTCATCGCGGCGATCCACGATCTGGGTCAGGCGGCGCGTTACTGCGACCGCTTGGCGTTGATGGTCGGCGGCGCGATCATCGCGGACGGCGCGCCCGAAACCGTACTCGACTCCGAGCGGCTGCGCTACGCCTTCGGCATCGACGCGCGGCTTTACCGCGACCCCTACAGTGGCGCGCTGGCGCTGTCGTTACGCGAATAAGCCATCGTTACGAGCGAAAGGTCGCTTCAACCTCCGAGAGCGCAGAGCGTTTAGAGGATTGATTCAGGCGCGCTTTTATTCAAGCGCGAATTCGTAGATGTCGCCGCTTTGCGTCACCCGCAGGCGCAAGTCGGTCGCATCCGCTGGCGCGACAAAACCGAGATAGCCCACAAGCTGCCCGGCGGTGACCTGCGCGCCAAACGCGGGCGTCAGGTCGAGATCGGGCGAAGCCGGGTAGAGCCTGCCCTCGCCGTCCACCAGCGCCAGAGCGTCCGGCGACAGCGCGCACTGCTGCGCGTCGTCACAGGCAAGCACCGCTTCCACAAGCACCCACTCCTGATCGGTTGAGGGTTCCGGGGCGCTGCCGCCCAGCGCGTCAATCGCTCTCGCCGCGTCATAGGTCGCCGCGTACACCAGCATCGAGCCGATGCCCACGTCACGCGGCAGGCGCAGCGGCGTGACCGCGGGCGCGTTATCGGTCGAAGCAGCCTCGTCGGTGCTGTCGCGGTCGGGCGTCATCGTCGGAAGGTCGGTCGCGGGAAGCGTCGTCGCCGTGGTGTTCGCCACAATCATCGGCACGGGTGGCGTCGGCAGGGCGCGGCGCGGCGGTGAGTTGAGCAGCGCGAACAGGGTCAGCATGACGGCAATCAAGACCCACAGGGCGAGCAGCAGCGAGCGCCAGACGGCGCTCCGCCCACGGTGTCGTTGAATCGATGCCGTCAGCGATGCCAGCCGGTCGTTTGCGCGCCCGTTGTACGGATCGAGCTTGCGCGCCTGTTTCAGCGCCGAGACTTTTCGCTCCGGTTCCGGTTCCACGAACGAGCGCAGATACCACGCTTCGGCGTCGTTCTCGTTCAGCGCGAGATAATCTTCCAGCGCATGACGCGCTTCGGTGAACTTTCGCTCTTTAATCAGGACACGAATCAGGCGGAGGTGATCCTTCATCGGCGCGTTCGCCTCCCGTTAGCGCGGCATCCGGTTTCATTCTACTTCGCCCGCCGAATTGCGATACCGCGCCCATAAAAAAAGCCCGCTGCCTCTCGTGCGGGGCAGCGGACTCTTGTGTCGTGGGAGTGTGCTCGATTTATTCGGTGATGCTCACGCGCGGCGGCGTGTTCAGGAACTCCGGCTTTTCATACCAGATTTCGAGTTCCGAGTTGCCTTCGCCGCGGATACCCCAGCAGACGAACACACCGACCATCACCGTATCGGCGCCGCCTTCCAGCGTGCAGACGTTGCGAGGCGCGTAGATCATGCCTTGCGTTGCGGTCGAGTTGCCGCCATTGAGACGAATCTCGCCGTTCAGAGCGCTGTCGTCGTCGGGATCGACGTCCGACCACATCAGCAGCCCGATCCAGTCACAGGTGTTCCCCGCTTCGCAGTTATCCGAGGTCGGCGCGGAAATGGACAGCTCGGACTGAGCGTTGGCATGTAACCCCGGATTCCCCGCCGGCATATAGATGACGATCCCATCCCCTAGCAGCGTGCCTTTGGAGTAATCGAAGTTTTCGACACAGTAGAGACCGGGGTTCAGGGTCAGCGTATTTTTATTGCCGACCGAAATGGAGCTGTAGTGTCCCGGATTAATCGTGCCACAGATC
>CALMDI010000682.1 GCA_937864975.1 uncultured Chloroflexota bacterium
GTGTATGGACGTGTAAAGGAGCGCACTCATGCCGATTACCTATACCGTTGCCGTGGACTGGGATGACGATGGCGATTTTAGCGACGACGGCGAGGATATTACCGCCGACGTGCTGGCGCTGCGCTGGCGGCTGGGCATGGCAGCCGCCCACGACGGCGTCGCCGCGCCGATTGCCGCGCAGATCACGCTCCGCAACCGCAGCCGCGACTATTCGCCCGAAGACACGCCGATAGCACTCCTGCCGGGCAAAGGCGTGCGGATCAGCAGCCACGACGGGACGACAAGCCGCAGGCACTTCACGGGCTTCATCGCGCACATCGAGCCGGAGCCGGGCGATCAGGGCAGCCGTCGCAGCCTGATTTACGCCCACGGACCCGACGCGCAGCTTGCCAGCCACCGCATCCGACTGCCGCCGCAGGTCAACGTGTCCGCCGACGCCGTGATCGAAGCCATCCTCGACGCCGCCCCGCTGCGTCGAATCGCGCTCAAGGATACCTGGATTCTCGATGCGCCCGACCATCACGCGCTCGGTACGAGCACGCGCCTCGCGGCGATCACAATTGCGAGGACGCTCGAAACAGGCGTCTCAACCTTCGCTTACGTGGGCGATTCGTGGGGCAGCGGCATCTCCGCCGCCGACGCGCTTCAGCAGATGGTCGACAGCGAGCGCGGGCGCTTTTTCATCGACCGGGAGGGCGGGGCGCGGTTCATCAACCGCCATCACACACTGTACAAAGTTACGTCCGACGCCACGTTCGAGGACACGATGGCGGGCATGGTCTATCGCTTTGGCGGGGACATCGTCAACCGCGTCGACGTGCGCCTGACGCCGCGCAGCATCGGCGCGGCGGGCAGCGTCCTGTGGACGCTCGACAGCTCCCAGCGCCTTCTACCGGGACACGGCAACGCGCGGGAGATCATCGCGCGCTACCGAGACGCGGACGGCAATCCGCTTGGCGCGCTGCACGTCCAGCGACCGGAAGCGCAGATCGATTTCGAGGCGAACACCGACGCGAGCGGCAGCGGCTTGGACGCGACCGCAGACGTGAGCGTTCGCATCCTTCACGCGACGGCTTCGGCGGCGACGCTGCGCCTGCGTAACCGGCGCAAGGAGCCGGTTTACCTGCTGGCGGGCGCTCGGCTGCGCGGCACGCCGATTCAGATGGGCGATCCGCTGATCGTCAGCGAAACCGATTGGGCAAGCCTGGCATTTTACGGCGAATCGCGGCTTGGCTTCGACCTGCCCGCGCTCGACGCGATTGAGCACGCCGACCAGGTTGCCCGCTTTGAACTGGCACGCCGCCGAGAACCGCGCGGTGTTGCCACCCACCTCACGCTCGACGCCCCGCGTCATTTGCCGCACGCGCTGGCGCGCACGCTGTTCGACCGGATTACCGTGCGCGAGGCGCAAACCGGGCACGACGCGGATTATTTCATCGTCGGCGAGGCGCACGAGGTGGATCTTGGCGGTGCGCGCCACCGCGTGACGTGGACGCTCGAAAGCGCCAGCGCCAATGCGTTCTGGGTCGTCGGCGCCGCCGAAATTGATCGAACCGCGAGTCTTGCTTATTAATCACTTCAGGAGGAATCATGCCCGACTGGCACGATCTCATCGACTGGCAGGTCGGTCAGCTTGTGACCGCGACCGACCTGAACGAACAACTGCGCGACAACCTGGAATTCTTACACAGCCCGGCGTTTGCGCGCGTCTATAACACTGCCGACATCAGCATTCCCAATAACACCGTCACCAATCTGACCTTCAATTCACAGCGGGTGGTCACCGTCTCGTCCATGCACAGCACGTCCTCGTTTCCGTCGCGGCTCAACGCGCCGTATACGGGACTGTATCTGCTGGCGGGAAGCATCGAGTTTCCATCCAACGCGACGGGCGTGCGGCGGCTGTCGATCATCCTGAACGGTACGTTCTCGGATCGACTGGTGAGCGTGAATCAGCCCTCCTTCAGCGGCACGCCAGCGCTCTCGGTGGCGACGCTGTTCCGCCTGGAAGCGGGTGAGTTTGTCGAGCTTCAGGCACACCAGAACAGCGGCGGCGCGCTCAACGTCCTGGCGACGGGACTCCATTCCCCGGAGTTCATGATGTGCTATTTAGGAGAGGTCTGATGCAGCTTCAATACGGTGGAGTCTTTCACGGCGCGCGGCTGATGGACGAACTGCTGGCGCGTTTCCCCCAGTGGCGCGTGCAAATTGGCGATGAATTTGTGGCGTTGTTCTCGGTGCAGACGACCGACAGCGCCGTCCTTCTGACCGTACCGGACGGCAGCGACAGCAATGCCATCTGGGAAGTCGTCGACGCGCACGATCCGACGCGGCTCAGCCCCGTGGAGCAGGCGCGCGCCGAACGAATGGCTTTGCTGGAAACACTGCGCGACCAGAATGCCGAGCCGCTCGTCGCGGCGGATTACGACGACCAGCCGGGACTCATTCGCCGCCTCGCGGACAAAATCGCTTGGCTGGAACGCGAGCTTGCCGATTTACGGGATCAATAGACAGGAGAACTCTCATGTTTCAGGACAAAACCGAGCGCCGTCCGCTGCTCGATCCGATGCTGCTGGCGCTCAAATCGCGGCGCGTCGTCGTGGCGCTGGCGACACTGGCGGGCGGGCTGCTGGTCCTGGCGGTTCCAGAGCTTCGGGCGGTGCAGGACGAAATTCTGACCCTGCTGATTGCCCTCGCCCTGGCGGTCATCGGAGGTTACAGTCTGGAAGATGCTGCCCGCGCCGGACGTGAACGTGCAGCGCTGCCGCCGGAGGACATGCGAGAACTGATTAAAGACGCGGTGGCGGGACTCGTGGACGAGATGGGGAGGAAACGCTAGACCAGAAAACCAACGCCGGGGCGCGGAGCCGACAGAGACACCGGAAATTTCCCGGTAACCCTGTCGCTCTGCGCCCCGGCATTTGTTTGAGAAACAGACCTCAGGGAGTCTTTGACCAGTACGGCTCGTGACCGTAATAGCTGTAAACCTCGTGTACCCACAATCCATTTGGCGTCTGGGGCCAGTGATTCTTGTCGAAGCCCGGCGCTTTTTCCAGCAGATCCTTATGCGCGTTCATGACAATCTGCTCGCGCGTTTCGTCCACCTGAAGCGACGCCCACGGCACGGCGAACAGCTTGTCGCCGATTCCGAGAACGCCGCCAAACGACAGCACCGCGTAGCCAATGCGCCCGCTTGCCAGGTCAATCATCAGTTCTTCCAGCTTGCCGAGCTTCTCGCCCTGTAGGTTGACGACCTCGGTACCGATCAAGGACTTTGCCGACAACATCGGGACGTGGTCGTTGGTCTTGCTCATCGCTTCCTCCTGTCCAGACACCGCCCGCCGACGGTTCCAAAATTACACTGATAATTAAGTATAACAACCCCGGCGCGCGGAGTCAAACAAAAAATCGTGTGACCGCGCCACCGAATTATGTTACACTATCGCGCACAGTCTATCAAAGGGCATTACAGATGACTCAAAATCGTCGTCTCATGCGACAGGACTTTCTCGATGTGATGGACGTCACGTGGGCGCGCTACGTGCCCACCATCATCGCCCTCACCGAAGAAGACCAGGCGCGCTACGCCCGCGCCGAGGGCTACAACGACATCAAGGAGTTGATAGCGCATCTCAGCCTCCGCTTGCAGCAGCTGCTCGACGTGATACCTGCCCTGGCGGAAGGCGAGGCGGTGACAATTCCCGACGAGGACGCCAACGCGAGCCATGCACGCGCGGTCGAGAGCGCCAGAGACCAGACGCTGGAACAGGTCGCGGCAGATTTCAACAGCCTGCAAGACGCCGTCGCGGGAATGCTTGGTGATCTTCCCGATACCGCGTTCGAGCGCGCGCCGACGTACGACTGGCTCTATCGCACGCTGATCGAACACTATCAGGCGCACGAGCCGCCGGGAGAGCCACAAAATCCCGCCGCGCAGCACGGCGGCGCGCGCCCCGCGCCGGGCGAGCATATAATGGAGGACAACCCGCCGCAGCCCTAGCCGATTGGACGCCAGCGGGCTTCCTAATTCGATTTGCAGCCCATTGGAGAAGCTACGATGGATTTCCTGTTGGCGTTTCAGGACCTGCCCGATCAGACGATTCGCATCGAAATTCAGACGTCGTTTCTGTCGCAGTTGATTACGTGGCTCGTCGCGGGCTTGATTGCCGGTTATCTTGCGGGGTCGATCATCCGGGGTCGGCGCATGGGGCTGCTCAGCAGCCTGATCGTCGGGTTCTTCGGCGCGATTCTGGGCGGCTTGATTTTCACGCTGCTGGGTATCGAAACGTCCCCGTTTCTCGAAACCGGCATTGTCATCCGCTGGATCGATCTGGTAGTTGCTTTCGTCGGCGCGGTCGTGGTGATCCTGCTCGTCGGCATCCTCTTCGGGTGGCGTCGGTGACGGCGCGGGCGGAAGTCCACGCGGCGGCAACGCTTGACCGGGAATAAAACCATGCTGCTTAAGTATTTTTACGACAAATCTCTCGCGCAGGCGTCCTACCTCGTTGCCTGTAAGGATACGGGTGAAGCCATCATCATCGACCCGATGCGCGATATCACGCCCTATTTACAGGCGGCGCGCGACGAAAATGTGCGTATCACGCACGTCGCCGAGACGCACATTCACGCCGACTTTGTCAGCGGCGCGCGCGAGCTGGCAGCCCAGACCGGCGCGCGCTTATACCTGAGCGCGATGGGTGGAAGCGACTGGCAGTATGCGTTCGCGGACGACCAGACGACACTCTTGCGCGATGGCGACATGTGGAGCGTCGGCTGCGTCGGCTTTGAGGCGCTGCATACGCCGGGGCATACGCCCGAACATCTCGTCTTTCTCATCACCGACACGCAAGCCGCCGACAGACCGATGGGCATGTTCAGCGGCGACTTTCTGTTCGTGGGCGACGTCGGACGCCCCGACCTGCTGGAAACCGCGGCAAACCACAAAGGCACCAAAGAGCAGGGCGCGCGCGATCAGTATCGCAACGTGCAGCGTTTCAAGACTCTGCCCGATTATCTGCTGGTCTTGCCCGGTCACGGCGCGGGCAGCGCATGTGGTAAGGCGCTCGGCTCGGTGCCGTCGACCACGCTTGGCTACGAAAAGCTGTTCAACCCGGCGTTCCAACACGAGAGTGAAGCCGACTTCGTCGCGTGGCTGCTGGACGATCAACCGGAAACGCCGAATTATTTCGGACAGATGAAGCGCGTCAACAAAGCCGGTCCGGCGCTCCTTCAAGACCTGACGCCGCCGCAGCCATTAGAAGGCTTCATCCTTTCTGAAGTCCTGAAAGCGGGCGCGCTCGTCATCGACGCTCGTCCCGCCGAGGAGTATCGCGCGGGGCACGTGCCGGGGACGCTCAGCATCACGCCCGGCGACAAATTCAACACCTACGCGGGCGAGTTCGTCGACTACGGCAAACCCACCTATCTGATCGCGGACACGGATGCGGTCGAGCGGTTGGTCTGCGAGTTACGCGCCATCGGCGTAGACGACCTGCCCGGCTACTTCCCACCGCACGAGCTTGGCAAATCACTCGTCAAACTGGAAACCGTGAGCGCGGAGGACGTCGCCGCTCGCCTCTCGGAGACGTTCATTCTCGACGTACGCTCCCGTCGTGAATATGGCGAAGGGCATATCCCCAACGCGCATCACATCCCGCTCGGACAGATCGCCGCGCGCCTCGACGAGCTGCCCCGCGACCGTCAGATCGTGACGCAGTGCGGCAGCGGCGTCCGCTCGCAAACGGCGGCGAGCCTGCTGCAAAATCACGGCTTCGACGTCGCCAACCTCGCCGGGGGCATGGACGGCTGGAACCAGGCGAACCTTCCGGTGGAAAGGGAGTAAGGCTTAATAATGTTGTTCCGGCAACCAGCGGTAGCCATCTGGACACGTAGCAATTCCGATTCAAATCTTATATAATTAATTAAGGTATTCTCTCGCTTCCCTGCGAGCGTCTATCCACCGTGTGCAAGTAACGGTCGGAAGCTGTCAGGTAAGGAGGTCGCCTTATGTCGGAGTCGCAGACTCCTCAGCCCCCTCAATCACCCGATTTCAAACGGGAGTTTCGTCTTTATCCCTATCAGTGGATCACCATACCACTGCTGTTTATCGTACCGATTCTCGCCATATTTGGATTGTTCGATGCCAACATTGTCGACGTTCGCGCCAGCGGCGATAACGTCGAGCTTCGGGTCGAGTACTCGACCCGTTACCGTTACTACATGGATGTTCCAGCGTACGTCTTTGTCACCAACACATCCGATGCGGCGCTGCCCGTCATCACGGTGCGCTTCGACCGCGCCTTTGTGGACAACTTTATTGAGATTCAATTTACGCCAGACACCAACGCGGTCACCGAGCGGTGGTATGAAGTCGATCTTGAAGACGTACAGGCTGGCGAAACCCGGATGATCCGGGTCGATCTCCAGGCAGATGATTATGGAACGCAGCGTGGCACGGTTGCCGTCGCCGTTGGCGAAACAGCCGTAGCCGACGTACAGCTCGACTCGTTCATCTATCCCTAGAGGTCGGTCATGGACACTGTTATCCGCGTGATTGTGATCTATCTCGTCATCATGATCGGGCTGCGTATCCTCGGCAAGCGCGAGTTTGGGCAGCTTTCGCCGCTGGAACTGGTCGCCCTGTTGATGATTCCTGAACTGGTATCGGCATCGCTCAATCTCAATCAGCCGTCGCTGACCAACGGAATCGTCGCCGTCGTCACGCTGTTTTGCCTCGTCTTCCTGACATCCGCGTTCATGCACCTCAGTAAAAAGGTCGAGGTCGCAATCGCCGGAGAGCCTGTCGTGCTGATCGCGAACGGAGAACTGCTCACCAAGCCTATGAATACCGAACGTGTCACACCCGACGAGGTCTTCAGCGAGATGCACAAAGCTGGGGTTGACAGCCTTGACCAGGTGAAATGGGCGATCCTGGAGAGCGACGGGAAAATCGCGATTGTGCCCTCGCAGGCAACATCGCAATCGGCAGCGCAGGAAGGCGGCGTCGGAAAAGGTTAAGCGAGCATGAGATTATGGCAGCAGTAATGGACAGTTCTCCATTTTTCGGTTATAATGACAGGTGTAATTAAGGTGTTCCCTTGATTACGCTGATGCTGGAAAGCGGAGATGAGCGATTATGGATCGTACAACCGGTACCTGGGATCGAATTGAAGGGAACTGGAAGCAGTTCTGGGGTGACGTCAAACAGAAGTGGGGCGACTTCACCGACGACGATCTGATGTATATCAACGGAAGCCGCGAAAAACTGTCGGGCAGGATTCAGGAGCGATACGGCATCGCCAAGGACGAGGCGAACCGTCAAATCGACGAATGGTTTCACAACCTGCCGTAACCCCTGACTGAAAGCAGCAGTCGAAGAGCCGTCCTCAGCCGAGGGCGGCTCTTTTTTCTTACTCCAGAAACGGCAGCGGCGGTCGCGGCGCTTCGGGGCTGAAGTTGTAGTACACGGTGTACGGACCGACCGCCGCCTGCTCGTACTCGACACCCTGCTCCGCGAAAATTTCTTCAAGCCGCGTCTGAACCTCGCGCACGTTCGCCGTGATGTACGCCGGATTGTCGGTCGCGTCCGCCGCCGCCTTAAATGCCGGGTAACGCTCGTCGGCTTCGGTGTACGTCAGGTTCGGCTTGTACGGCAGCGCGGAGCTGTACTGCATTCGCTCGTCGCTCAGAAACGCGAGTCGAAACGCGACCCAGTAAGTCGTGTAACCCGCGTACAGTTCGCGCTCATCCAGAAACGCGATCAGGTCGTCGTCGTAGTCGTTGGAGAGGTGCGAGTCGAGGTTGAACTGCGTTGTCAAGCCCGGCGGCTCGGTTGCCGCGCTGATCTGCCCCGCGACGAAATATGCCAGCACGAAGCCTGCGACGGCAACCTGCCAGCCGAGCCGCGGCGGGCGGTGGATGCTGTCGACCAGCACGCCGAGGCTGATCGCCAGTGGCACGAACAGCGGCAGAAAATAACGCCCGGTCGGGTCGATACTGAACTTCGACACCAGAAAAATCGCGCTGTACAACCCGATCATCCCCAGCAGCAGCCCGCGCGCGTCCGGCTTGAGCGCCGCTTTTCCATCCGGCATGACCGGACGCCGTAGCAGCCTGTAGAGCGCCGCAGCATAGATGAACAGCACAACAGCGCCGATGAGCGGCGCGAAAAACTGCGGCTGCCAGGGAAAGCGCAGCCCGATCAGCGTGGGCGAGCCGAGGAATAGTAAACCGAGCAGGCGCAGATCGACCGGGATCGCGGTAATGTCGTTGCCCGCGAAGCGGCTGGCGTTATCGCGTACAAAGTAAAACGCCAGCGCCGCGAACTCGTTCTCAAAATTGAAGACCCACCACGGCGCGCTGCCGACAAAAAAGCCAGGCGCCGCCAGCAGTAACGGCGCGGCGCGCTGCGCCAGCGAATAGCCGCGATTCTCTGGCGCGGGTCGGAGCGTGCGATAGACGATAAACAGCGCCACCGGCGCGGCGAACGCGGCGATCAACCCGTTCGTCCACCAGCCAACCCCGCCAATGATGCCGAGCAGCCCCCAGCGCCACCACGAGCGGCTGTGCTCGTGCGTCACGTCGTAGCCCAGAATCAGCAGCAGGTTGCCGAAAATCAGCGTTTCGTTGTAGCCGCCGAGCGTCGCGGTCGTGTAGACGGCAAGCAAAACCGGCGGCAGCGCCAGCAGCAACCCGGTCACCAGAGCGACCACGCCCCGCCCCGACAGCCGCCATGCCACGAGGAATCCGGTCGCCACGACGCCGAGATAAAGCACCGCCTGCACGATACGGATGGTCAGCACCGACTCGCCGAGCAGGCGAAAGCCGACGGCAACGAGCCAGGCGTCGAGACTGCCCATATATGCCTGACCGTAGAAGAACGTCGGGCGCGCGCCGTCGAGGATGTGACGCGCCATCAGCGCGACCACCGCTTCGTCCGAATGGAACGAAACACGGTTGCTCGCCAGCAGCAGCACGCGCCCGGCGAGCGCCACCGTCAGCACGAGCGCCAGCGCGCGCCACGGAATGGTGATGCTGGTTTGCCGCGCCCGAACCGCCGTCGTTGTCCAGCGAAGTTGGTTAACCCTCAACGACTGCAACTCCCGCTTAGCTCGTCTTTATGGTACGGCAATCCACTACAGTAGAAGCTAAACGTTTTCGCGGGGCGATGCCGGCTACTGAATGCTGCTGACGACGCGCTCGAACGTCGCCAGCCACGCCGCGCGCGCCGCCGTAGGCGCGTTCATCCCGGCGTAAACGGTCACCCTCTCAAGCGCCTGCTCGCGCCGCTCGGTTGCGAACGCTGTCGCGTCGCACTCCGACGAAGGCGACGGCATCTCGACCGGCGCGACCGACAGGACGATCAGCGCGCAGTTACCCGGCGAGACGAACAGCACAAAGGTCGCTTCATCCGCCGGGCTGGTAATCACACGCCAACCGTCGGGAACCTCAGCGCGAAACGCGCCCGCGTCGTACAGACGATCCGCGACGACCACGGGCGCGCCCGGCGTGTTCGCCAGATGGGGCGGTACCGTCGCCGGAACGCAACCAGATGCGAAGGACAGAACGCAGAGACACAGAGATGTAAAGAAACAGAGAAGAAAATTATGCCGCGTTAACGTTTTCCGTCGCATTTTGACCTCACGGCGCGCGGTTGGGCGCATCGGGATTGGACGCCATCTCGCGCGACTCGGGATCGCCGCAGGAAACGTAGCCTGCGTAACCTGCCACGCGCCAGGCGCCCGTCGTATCCTGCGCCATGCGCTGGTAAATGCACACGCCGCTGAAGCCCCGCCCCTCGGCATAGGTGGCGATGAGATCGACGTCGTAGGCGCGCGGCTCTCCGGCTTGAGCGGTCGCCATGTCGGGCGCGGCGCGGCGAAAGACTACGCTCTGGAACGCGCCCCACTCCGGCGGCGTGTACCCCGCCACGCAGCGCGTCACCTGCCCCTCCGGGCAGCTTGCTCGCGCGAATGCCTGCATCTCCGGGCTGAGCAGCGCGAACGCCTCGGTTTCGTCGCCCCGCCCGGCAGCCGTCGCGAACGCAAGCGCCGTCGCAAACGCCGGGTGCGTTCCCTCCGGCGTCAGCGCCGCAGTCGCCACGAGGATCGCGACCCCCGCAATGACGAGAACCCCCGCGATCAACAGTCCATTGCCCCGCTTCATGCCGCTCCCAGATTAATGAATTTTCCCAGCATCATCACTCGCAGCCTACCATGATACAGGCGTCGCGCGGCGCTGGCTGCGTCAACGACTGCCATTAGTTTCATTACCGCACGTGAAAGTTTCGAAATATAAACCGCACCTTTTTCATTAATTGTGTAAACTAAGTATAAAGAACGTAAATGGTTTCTTCAGGCTATTAGAATGGGTACCCGCATGGCTCTCAACGCCGCATGGGAAAATCGCGACAAAACCATCATTCGCTTCACCTTAATGCCCGGCTGGAACTGGGACACCCTTCACGCAGTTCTCGACCGCGCCGCGAAAATCGCGTATCAGGTCGAGCGCCGTCTGGACATCATCGTGGACGTGCGCGACATCGCTCCGCAGCCTATTGGCGACCTGCTGCGCCCGGCTGCTCAGGAAACGGGTCAGGAGTTCACGAAGCGCGTGATGCTGCTGGATCATCATGTCGCCATTATCGGCGCGCCACAGTATATCCGCGCTATGTACAACAGGTTTCATCTCGGCTGCACGACCGCCATCGCCAGCGTTCACTTCGCTTCGACGCTCGAAGAAGCGCGCGCGGTTGTTCACGTGCATCAGGTGCGCGAGGTCGTTTACGGCGTCTGCGAACTGGCGTTCGCCTGAGCCGCCGCTAGCGTCACGCGCAATCCCATCGCGCCAATTCCCGGACCAAAATCCCGGCGCGGGTCCAGATGCCAGCGTCCGGTCGCCATATTCGTGACGATGCACAGCGACGCATAGGGAATCTCAAGCTCCGCCGCCAGCCAGACCTCCGGTGCGAGCGTCATGCCTACGACCGCCGAACCGCCCCAACCGTACATCGCAATTTCCGCCGCCGTCTCCAAGCGCGGACCTTCGGTGCAAACGTACGTGCCGTGGGTCGCACAGGGAATTTGGAGCGCGTCGCAGGCGTCGATCAGCCGAGCGCGCCACGCCGCGTCGAACGGGCTGCCCGACGGCACCCGCACATCCGGCAGGGCAAACGTCGCCAGCCGCGCCCGCGTCATATCAAGCACGTCGTCGGGAACGACCGCCTGACCCACCGCCAGCCCCGGCGCGATCGCGCCGACGCCATTCCACGACAGGATCACCGCTGCGCCCAAATCGCGCGCCGCCCACACGTTCGCGCGGTGGTTTACGAACGCCGCCGACCGCTGCAAGCCGCCTTCGCCGTGGCGCGAGCTAAACCAGATTGCCTCGGCATCGGGATTCAAACGCACGAACGCGGCGGAGTCCCCGAACGGCGTTTCGACCACGCGCCGCTCGCCGACCGTCGCGAATTCTTCCAGCTTAAGGTGATAGGCGGCGGTGCCGCCGAAAATAACCAGGGTCATGGGCTGCCCGCCCGCGCGCTCAAATCGAGGTAGGCGAGCATGTCCGCGCGCGCCCGCTCGTATATCCTCGCTTCCAGTCGGGCGACGACTTCGGGCGGCACGTTTGCCCACAACTCGCCCGTCGCATCGAGGGAGTCGAGGATTTGCCGGAGCACGTCGGGGCGCGTGCCAATGCGCTCGCCGAGGACTTGCAGCGTTGCGCTCTGACCTTCCGGCGGCAGTTGCCGCCCTACGAAATCACGCCACTCTCGCAAATCCGAGTCGGGAATAAACGGCAGCCAATCGTCCGGCTGCGCGCTCAGCAGCGCGCGCCGCTGCCACGCTTCCAGCCGGGGATAATCGCGCTCGTCCATCCAGATCACCAGCACGTTGAGCATCAACAGCCGGTGCGCCTGCGGCGCCCACTCGCGCTGCACGAAATACGGGCGCACCATGTCCTGCGACCACAGAGCATCCATCACCAGGTGCGCGACGCACCCCGCGACAAACGCGCGCTGCGCCGCCGTCCGCGGCTGCGCCAGCGACGGATATTTTGCCAGCATGACTCGCCACGGCGGCTCGACAATCGACTGGTTGTAGGCGTAGAAATGCGTGTGCTCGCGGTCGATCCCCGACGACACGCGCGCGTCCGCGGCAATAGTGCCGAGCAGAAACGCGCCGCGTTCCGACGCCAGAAGCGCGCGCGCCGCGCCCGGCACGCGGTCATCCGTCAGCAGACGCTGCGCGACTACAAGGTGCGTGAACGGCGTCGGCATGGAAGACGAAGCTAATCCGCGCCGGACGCGCGGGGGACGGCGACGCGCTGCGGGCGAACCATCACACTGAACTCGTGCAAGACCAGCACCAGCGCCGCCAGCACCAGGAAGAAGGGGGCGATGACGTTCAGACCCATCCCGGCGGCAAGCGTGCCGACCAGTCCCGGCAGCAGCGCGATGCCAAGCCCGGCGGCGCTCACCTGGAAGCCAATCGCGTTGGCGGCGTGCGCCACGCCCACGCGGTCTGCCGTCGTGAGAATCAGCAGAGGAAACAGCGGCGCCTGGGCAAAACCGAGCAGCGCCAAGCCGGTGAAGTCGAGGGCAGGGTTTAAGCGCAGCGCCCACAGCAGCGCGCCGATGATCGTGCCGATCATGCACAGGCGCAAGGTCAGATACACGCTCAAACGGCTGCTGATCGCACCGAAAAACAGCCGTCCGACCGTGAAGCTGCCCCAGTAAACCGTGACCCATAAGCCCGCCGTCTCGGTCGGGAGTCCGCGTCCTTCGGTGAAGACCGTGTACGCCCACTGACCGACGCCCATTTCCAGACCCGCGTACGCAAAGAACAGCGCCACGCTCAGCCACACCAGCGGCATTCGCAGCGTCGCACTCATGCTCGCCTGTACGACCGGGCGCGCCTCGCCCGTCTGGGGCAGGTCGTCCCGCCAGCGACGCACCGTGAGCACGATCACCCCGGCAAGGACGAGTACCAGCGCTGCCGCGCCCCCGTAGCTCGCCCGCCACGACAAGCCGCGCTCCAGTACGGTCGTCATCAGCAGCGGCGAAATCGTCGTCCCAATACCAAACGAGGCGTGCAGCCAGTTCATCTCCCGCGCCTTATAATACGCGGCGATGTAGCTGTTCAGTCCGGCATCCACCAGTCCGTTGCCGATGCCGAGCACCAGCCCGATGGCAATCAGGGTTTCCCAGCTTGGCGCGAGAGCATAACCGAGGAGTCCCATCCCCATCACGAGCGCGCTGATGACCAGCGTTTTCCCCGTACCTAAGCGCGCGATGATCCGCCGGCTGTAAAAACTTGCCACGATGTAGCTGCCTGTTTGCAGCAGCAGTAACGAGCCGACGGCGTCCAACGGCAGATTGAATTCGGCGCGCATCGACGGGTACGCCACGCCGAGCAAACCGAACGCCAAGCCCAGACCCACGAAA
>CALMDI010000683.1 GCA_937864975.1 uncultured Chloroflexota bacterium
GTCCGCCTGCGCCCCGGCGAGGCTCCGCAGCGTTTCGATCTCTACGATGTCGGTATCGCCGTCGATCCGGGCGTAGAGGTCGGCTGCCGCCGAGAGGTAGGGAATGGCGTCCCCGCTTTGCCCTGCCGCGCGCAGCGCCGAGCCGAGCGCTCCCTGCGCTTTGGCGCGCAGCGGGTCCGACAGCGTATCGGCAGCCGTCACCGCCGCCTTCCCATGCAGCAGCGCCTGTGCATAATCCCGCAGGCTCAGGCATACCTGGCTCAAATAGCAGAGGGTGGTGACGTATTCCGGTGTCATGGCGTCCGGCGCAAACAGGCGCAGGGCGTGGGTGTAATGGGCGTAGGCATCGTGGTAACGCGCCTCGGAAAACGCGCGCTCGCCCAGCACCGCCGCCCAACGACGCTCGTAAGCGCGGTAGTGAATATGCTCTGCCAGTTGCAGCGCCCGACCGAGCAAATGCTGCCCCTCGACCTCCTGCCCGGTCGCGATCAACGCCTGCCCCAGCAGCCCGACAAAATAGCTGCTCAGCTCGATATCCCCGGCATTGTTGAGTTTCGGGAGCGCGTCACGCAGCAGGTGCGCCGCGTAGCTGGCGTTTTCCTCGTGCAGGTACGTATCCGCCAGATGACCGAGCGCCCGCCCTTCCGCGCCCGCCGACCGCGCCTGTCGGGCGACCTGAAGCGCGCGCTCGTAAATCGCGCGCGCTTCCGACCAGTTGCCCTGTTCCTGCCGGAGCGTGCCGAGCGTGCAGAGCTCGTAAGCCTCCTGCTCGGGCTGTCCGTCGCGGTCTGCCGTCTGCTCGATGCTCGCCAGCAGCGTTTCCGCTTCGTCCCAGCGCTGAAGACGGATCAACACTTCGGCTTGATGCAGTCCGACAACCGCGACCGCCGCCGGTTCATTCGCCGCGCGCGCGACCGCGACGGCGTGGTTGAGCGCGTCGAGCGCCTGGTCATAATCTTCCGCGAATTTCGCGCGCCGCCCGGTGTCGAGCGTGTCGCGCATGGTCTGCGTCTGCGATTTCGGTGGCGCGCCGTTGAGCAGCGCCTTAAGGCGATCCAGTACGTCGGTCACTCGTTCGATCCACGGTAAATATTACACCCTGTTGTAACGTGTTTGAGGCGAATACGCAAAACGGGCTGCATACACGCAGCCCGCTTGTTGGTCATGTCACGTTCACGACCGCCGGTCGCGGCACGAATCAGGGATAGAACCCGCGTATTGCCACCGCGTCCGCGACGCGCTTGATGGCGAGGATTTGCGCCGCCGTTCGCAGATCGACGTTATGCTCCTCGGCGGTCGTCACCGTCGCTTCAAAGCTCTTGATGAGAATGCGCTCCAACTGACGGTTAACTTCATCTTCATCCCAGAAGAACGACTGCAAATCCTGCACCCACTCGAAGTACGAGACGATCACGCCGCCCGCGTTTGCCAGAATATCCGGCACCAGCATGATGCCGCGCTCGCTCAGAATGTCGTCGGCTTCCGGCGATGTGGGACCGTTCGCACCCTCGACGATCAAACTCGCCTGAATCCGGGGCGCGTTGTCTTCGTGAATCTGGTCTTCCATCGCCGCCGGGATGAGAACGTCGCAGTCGCAGGTAATCAGATCGTCGTTCGTGATGTCGTCGCCCCCGCGGAAGCCGCGAATACCGCCTGTCTCCGCCAGGTAGGCGCGCACGGCAGGCACGTCGAGTCCGTTCGGATTATACGTGCCGCCTGTGACGTCGCTCACCGCGACGACCTTGAAGCCGAGCTTGTGCGCGATCAGCGCCGCGTTCGAGCCGACGTTGCCGAAGCCCTGCACCGCGACGCGAATGTCGGCGGGGTTCGTTTGCCCCTGCATCCGAAGCGCCTCGACCATGCAGGTAATGACGCCGCGTCCGGTCGCTTCGTTGCGTCCCTCGCTGCCGCCAATGTTGACCGGCTTCCCGGTCACAATCGCGGGGACGGCATAGCCCACGTTCATGCTGTAGGTATCCATGAACCACGCCATGATCTGCGGGTTCGTACCCAGATCGGGCGCCGGAATGTCGGCGTGCGGCGAGATGAGCGGAATGAGTTCCGCGGCATAACGACGGGTCAGGTTTTCAAGCTCGCGGGGGCTGAGCGCCTTCGGATCGACAACCACGCCGCCTTTCGCGCCGCCGTAGGGGATATTGACCAGCGCGCACTTCCACGTCATCCACATTGCCAGCGCGCGGATTTCGTCCAGGCTGACGCCGAGGCTGTAGCGAATGCCGCCTTTCGAGGGTCCGAGAACCGTGTTGTGATGCACTCGGTAGCCCGTGAACATCTCGATCTTGCCCGTATCGCGTTTGACAGGGAAATTGACGGTCAACTCACGCCGCGGGTAACGAAGAAAGTCCGCCACGCCGTCGCTGATGCTGAGGTAATGGACAGCGCGATCATACTGGGCGAGAGCGGTATGGTAGGCATGGTTGACATGCGCTACCGGAGGATTGAATGCAACGACCATAATCCGAACAGGCTCCTTTACGCCGTCTTAATCTGATTCGTCATGCTCGGCACCTTAAAAATGGTTGCCCATTCAGGTTCATTATAACCCAGGCATCTGTGTTGAGAAGGTGCATTTGATTAATATTTAGGCAGAAGTACCATATTTGGGCAGATTGCAATTATGCAATTTGCATAACGCTGCGAGTTTAACCGGTAATCGAAGTAACGCGCGCGGCGATCGCGTGTTTTATTCTGTGTACGTCAGATGGCTCCAAAGGAGGAACAGGAGGCGCTGTTGAGGAACACCCTGTAAAGCTTTATCCCACTGTCTGCTATCGTCCATCATGAAATGTTGTGAGGCGACGTGACATGAACCTCCGAAACTTGCTCTCCGTAGCAGCGATCATTTATCTCATCTTCGGCGTGGCGGCAGCCATCGTTCCCGATCAACTGGTCGCCCTCTATGGTGCGACGCCCGATCCGATCACCTCGTTTGCCGTCCGGGTCGCCAGCGGCGCCATTCTGGGCTTTGCCATTATCTCGTGGATGGCGCGCGACGACGCGGGCTCCGTCTCGAAACGCGGCATCGTGCTCGCGAATCTGGTCAACTGTGTCGTCGGCTTTATCGTCTATCTGCTGGGCACGACCCAGGGGATGCTGAACTCGATGGGCTGGGTTTCCGTGGCGCTCTATCTGCTGCTGGGACTCGGCTTCGCCTACTTCACCTTGATGAGTCCCGCTCCCGTCACGCGGACAACGTAACGGCGAGTTGAATCAAAAAAGGGGCATGGCGACTCAGTCGTCCATGCCCCTCGTGCTTCCGCATCCCTTTAGTTCGGCTGCAGATGCCCGTTCAGGTATCGGCGCAGGAACTGCCCGGTATGACTTTCGGACGTTTGCGCCACGTCCTCCGGTGTCCCCGTAGCGATGAGATAACCACCCGCATCGCCACCTTCCGGTCCGAGGTCAATGATCCAGTCGGCAACCTTGATGATGTCGAGGTTGTGCTCGATGACCAGCACCGTGTTGCCCTGATCAACCAACTGCTGCAAGACTTCGATAAGCCGTTTGACGTCTGCCGCGTGCAAGCCGGTCGAAGGCTCATCCAGAATGTACAGGGTCTGCCCGGTCGCGCGGCGCGATAGCTCGCGGCTGAGCTTGATACGCTGCGCCTCGCCGCCGCTGAGCTGTGTCGCGGGCTGCCCAATGCGGATGTAGCCGAGACCGACTTCTTCCAGCGTTTTAAGCTTGCTGACGTGCGACGGAATGTTGGCGAAAAATTCGTGCGCCTCGCTGACGGTCATGTTGAGCACGTCGGCAATGCTCTTACCCTTATATTTGACCTGCAAGGTCTCGCGGTTGTAGCGCGCGCCGTGGCACACGTCGCACGGCACGTAAACATCCGGCAGGAACTGCATCTCGATTTTAAGCTGCCCCTGCCCTTCGCAGTTCTCGCAGCGCCCGCCCTTGACGTTGAAGCTGAAGCGTCCGGCGGTGTAACCGCGAATTTTGCTCTCCGGCATCTCGGCATACAGCGCGCGCATCGCGTCGAACAGCTTGGTATAGGTCGCCGGATTGCTGCGCGGCGTGCGCCCGATGGGACTCTGGTCGATGTTGATAATCTTGTCGATGTTCTCGATTCCCTCGACAGCATCGTGGATGCCGGGGCGCTCGCGGTTGCCATTTAGCGCCTGCGCCAGCTTTTTGTAGAGCACATCGACCATGAGCGTGCTCTTGCCGCTGCCGCTGACGCCCGTGATGCACACGAGCTTGCCCAGTGGAATGTCGACGTCGAGGTTCTTGAGGTTGTTCTCGCGCGCGCCGCGAACGGTGATCGCCTGCCCGTTACCCTCGCGCCGTTCGTCCGGCACGTCAATTTTCAGCCGCCCGGATAAATACGCGCCGGTTAAGCTGTTTTCGATCTCCATGACTTCTTCGGGCGTGCCTTCCGCGACGACCCAGCCGCCATGCTCGCCCGCGCCCGGTCCCAGGTCGAGCAGCCAGTCGGCGCAGCGCATGGTTTCTTCGTCGTGTTCCACCACCAGCAGCGTATTGCCGAGATCGCGCAGCTCGGTCAGCGTGCGGATCAGGCGCGCGTTATCGCGCTGGTGCAGCCCAATCGAAGGCTCGTCCAGCACGTACAGAACGCCGGTCAGACGGCTGCCAATCTGCGTCGCGAGACGGATACGCTGTCCCTCACCGCCGCTCAGCGTCGCCGCCGCGCGCGCCAGCGTCAGATACCCCAAGCCGACGTTGTCGAGGAAGCCAACGCGCGCCTCGATCTCCTTGAGAATCTGATACGCAATCTGCTGGTCGCGCTCGTTGCGTTTGGCGGGCGCGCCGCTAAGTCCGCGCAGCGATTCAACCCAGTGGCGAAGCTGCGTTACCGGGAGCGCGGTCACGTGATGAATGGGCGAGCCTGCCACCGTGACCGCCAGCGCTTCAGGACGCAGACGATTGCCGTGGCAGGTGTCGCAAGGCACCTGCGACATGACTTCTTCAATCTTCTCGCGCAGCAAATTGTCGTTGGCGACCTGGGTCGGTGTCTGCACACTGTCATTCTCGATGAAGTTGCCCAGTTCGCTGTCCTCGTCCTCGCCAACGG
>CALMDI010000684.1 GCA_937864975.1 uncultured Chloroflexota bacterium
AACATGGGCAGGTCGGTGTTGGTCAGGAACGTGCCCATGTTCACGCCGGGCAGGCGCAGGGTGGTCACACCGGCTTCGCCTTCAAGGGCTGCAAAGTCGTCGGCGGGGACTTCAGGTACGATATCGACGGTGTTATTCAGCAGTTCGGTGATATGAACGGTCGCTTCGGGGATGATGCGCCAGATGTAGTTGGTGATGTTGGCGCGCCCGCCGAAGTAGTCGTCAAAGGCTTCGTAGGTGATGGATTCGTCACGCGCCCATTCGACCAGCCGATAGGGACCCGTGCCGATGGGGGCGGTTGCCTGCGAACTGGTGTTGAACTCGGCAACCGGAACGTCCGCGAGTACGTGCTCCGGCATGATGTAGCGCTGCCCGACCGTGGCGAGGAACAGGGCGTTCGGCTCGACGGTCGTGAAGGAAATGGTCTGCGGGTCGATGACCTGCACGCCCTCGACCTGATCGGCTGCGCCGCTCTGCTTTTCCGTCGCGCCCAGGATGGTCTCATCGAACGCGCTGCCGGTGTAGGCGGGGTCGGCGGAATACTCAAAGGTGAACTTCACATCGTCCGCGGTGAACGGCTCCCCGTCGTGCCACAGCACGTCGTCGCGCAGGCTGAACGTCCAGGTGCGCTCGTCGTCCGTCACTTCCCACGACTCCGCCAGCCCGCCGACGAAGTTGCCCTCGGCATCGGTGGTGACGAGGCTGTTGTAGATGGGCGCCATCGCGTAGCTCGCGGTCGCGGTGGCGGCGTAATCGACAAACAGCGAGTCGGGCTGGCGTGTGAATGCCAGGATAACGGTGTCCGGCGTGGCAGCCTGGGACGTGACGACGGAGACAGACAATATCGTCGTCAGCAACAGCAGAAAGACAAGTGTGCGTTTCATATTCCGATCTCCTCTATCTAAATTCAAGACTATTCAAACGATTCAAACGC
This sequence comes from uncultured Chloroflexota bacterium, assembly GCA_937864975.1. GTDB lineage: Bacteria > Chloroflexota > Anaerolineae > Aggregatilineales > Phototrophicaceae > ZC4RG36. Next base: position 935 of record CALMDI010000684.1, read on the forward strand.
GGGACGATGCAGCCGCTTCTGCGGGGCTACATACGGCGGTCTGCCACGATAGCGCCATCCTTGATGACCAGCGGGATGCAGCTCAGGTCTTTGAGGACGCGAATGTCATCCAGCGGGTCGCCATCGACGACGATCATATCGGCAAGCTTGCCTTCTTCAATCGTCCCGATGTCGTCCAACATGCCGAGGTTTTCCGCGCCGTTCCGCGTGGCGGCGACGAGCGCGTCCATCGGCGTGAGACCGTATTCGACCAGAAGCTCAAGCTCGCGGGCGTTGCCGCCGTGATAGACGCCCGGCATGGCGGCGTCGGTGCCGAGAGCGATTTTGACGCCGATGCGTTTCGCGCCCTCGATCATTTTCGGCGCCTGCTCCGCCAGATAGCGCACCTGTTTTTCCGAGCCGGGGAATGCCCAGCGCCCGCGCTCGATAATGTCCAGCGCGGCGGGGTTGACCGACAGGGTGGGGCAGAGGTAGGTACCGCGCTCTGCCATCATTTCCAGCGCTTCGTCGTCCATCGGGAAACCGTGCTCAATTGAGTCAACGCCCGCCCGGATCGAGTTTTTGATGCCCTCGATGCTGGAATGGGCGTGGACATGAACGCGCAAGCCCGCGCGATGCGCTTCTTCCACGCCGACCGCCATTTCTTCGGTCGTGTAACCGGGACGCCCGCGGAAAGGGGGCGAGAACGCCGCGCGCGTGCCGCCCATGTATTTGATGACATCCGCGCCCGCCGCGACCTGCTGGCGAACCGCCTTGAGAATTTCCTGCGGTCCGTCCGCGACAATCGCCATCTCCGGGTATTCGGTGCCGTGACCGCCGGTGAGGGTGATGCACAAGCCGGACGCGCGCAGGCGCGGACCGACAAATTCGCCCTCGGCGATGGCGTCCCGCAGCGGGAAGACCATATCGTTGGGCGCCATCAAGTCCTGAATGGTGGTGAAGCCTGCTGCAAGCGTGTCCTGCGCCGCCTGAAGCGCGAACAGCAGGTTGCGCGCCTTGTAGTAGGCATTGTCCTTGATGGGGATGCGGGTCTGGCGCTGTGGCTTGGCGTCCGGGTCGGGGTTGCCCCAGATATGCACGTGACAGTCGATGAGACCGGGCAGGAGCGTTTTGCCCTGAAGGTCGATTCGCGGAGTGTTCGGGGGCGGGTTCAGCGATGCTTCCGCGCCGACGCCGACAATTCGATTGCCGTCAATCAGGACAGCCTGATTGGGGCGGGGCGGCGCTCCCGTTCCGTCGAGAAGTCGCGCGTTCGTCAAAAGCTGCATGTGTTTTCTCCAACTCATCGCGTCACAGGCGGTCGATACAGGTGTATTGCATGTCGTTCGTTGCGCGCTCAGCCCGAACCGCCGACGATGCCTTCAGGCAGCAGGCGCTTCGCTTCTTCGGTGAGCCATTTACGGTCAATCTTGTTCGTGCCGGACACGGGCAGACGATCCACGAAAAAGATGCGCCGTGGATGCGCGTACGCGGGTCCCCGTTCCAGAAAGTGCTTCTTCAACTCGTCTTCTGTCGCCTGCGCGTCCTTGTGCAGCACCACCCAGGCGACCGGCGCCTGCCCCTTGACCTGATGCGGTGTGGCGACGACGCAGACATCCGCGATGGAAGGATGGGTGAGCAGGATGGTTTCGACTTCCTTAGGGTAGATGTTTTCCCCGCCGCAGTTAATCATGTCGTCTTTGCGCCCGCGGAAGTAAATGTACCCCTGCGCGTCGGCGGACATCAAATCGCCGGTACGGAGCCAGCCATCAGGCGTCAGGCGTTCGGCGGTCACGTCCGGCTGCTTGTAGAAGCCGAGGGTATTGGCGGGTCCCCGGCTCCACAACTCACCGACCTCGTCGGGCGCGCAATCGCGGGTGGGATCGTCCAGATCGACAATGCGGACTTCGACGCCGGGAACCGGCAGCCCGGTGCTGCCGAGCTTCTTGATGCCCCAGCGCGGCGTAATCACGTTCGCGCCCGCTTCCGTCAGCCCGTAGGTCTCGCAGACCTCGCAGCCAAAGACGCGCTTCATCTCGTGCATCAGCTCTTCGGGCACAGGCGCCGAGCCGCACAGCAGCAGATCAATCGAGCGGACTTCGTACTTTTTCAACGCCTCGCGCTGAGCCAGCAGCAGACTGAACATCGAGGGCGTTCCCGACATATACGTAGGGCGATAGCGGTCGATGGCGGCGAGAACGGGCACGGCGTCGAAGCCGGGCAGGATTGCCAGCCCACCGCCGACGCGAAGCATGGGCAGCATCGAACTCCACAGCGCGTTGGCATGGTACAACGGTCCGATCACGAGCGCTTTATCGCGCTCATCGTGCATCATCGTGTGCACCGAGGATTCGGCGGTAAACCACTTGCTGGCATGGCTCAACAAGCAGCCCTTCGGTTGCCCCGTCGAGCCTGAAGTGTACATGAGCATGGCAACGTCGTCATCGTCCACCTCGACGGTTGCGAAGTTGGGGAAAGCGTCGCCGTGCAGGCGTTCGTAGTCCTCGCCCCCTTCGAGATTTGTCTCGCCGACGATGAGGAGCCGCTCGACGGCGGGCACGGCGTTACGAACGGCAATCGCCTTCTCGGCAAGATCGCTGGTCGTAATCAGGATGCGCGCCTCGCTGTGACTCGTAATGTAACTCAGGGCGTCGACGCCGAGCTTGATGTTGATGGGAACCGCTACCGCGCCCGTTCGCAGCGCGCCGAGCAAACATTCCGCGAAGCGGTAATCGTTGCTCATCAGCAGCGCGACTTTGTCGCCCCGGCGAATGCCCAGGCGATGCAGCAGGCTGGCGGCGCGCCGCGCGCGCTCCTCAAGCTGGGCGTACGTCAGCGTGAGATCGCCCTGTTCGATGGCGACTTTTTCAGGATAGAGGCGAACGGCTTGCCAGAAGACTTCACCGAAGTTCGCGGGAGACCATCGCTGCGTCGTCATGGCGTGATAATCACCTTGCCAAAGACCTCGCGGTCTTCCAGCAGGCGGTGCCCCTCGCGCGTGTCCTCCAGCGGGAGCACGCGGTCGATCACCGGCTTGATCTTTCCTGCGCGCACGGCGTCGACAAGCTGAATCAGGTCGTCGCGCTGCCAGCCGTCGGAGCCGAGAATGTCCAGTTCCTTGCGCCAGATATAGCGAATATCGGTCTGTGGGTCATAGCCCGCCGTCGCGCCGCAGGTCAGCAGCCGCCCGCCATGTTTGACGCATTTCAGGCTCTTGACCCAGGTGTCGCCGCCCGTGTAATTGACGACCACATCGACGCCTGCGCCATCCGTCAGACCGCGGACGTAACGGTGAAAGTCGGGCTGCTCGACGTAGTTGACGAGCACGTCCGCGCCGAGCGCTTGCAGGCGCGCGAGCTTATCCTCGCTGCTTGCCGCGGCATAGACCACGCAGCCCTGCATTTTGGCAATCTGAACCGCGCCCGTGCCCACGCCGCCGCTCGCGCCGAGGATGAGCACATGTTCCCCCGCGCGGAGTCTGCCGCGCGTGATGAGCATTCGCCACGCCGTTCCGTAGGCGATGGGCAGGGCAGCGGCGGCTTCAAAGGAGACGTCGTCGGGCAGGGGAATTGCGTTTTCAGCCGGGACGCTGATGTACTCCGCCAGCCCGCCGGTCGTGTTTTCGCCAAGCGCGCCGATTTCGCCGTTCGGGAGGGTTACGGCGGGGTCGATCAGGACGCGCTGTCCCACCTTGAGATGATAGACACCCTCGCCAAGCTCGTGAACGACGCCCGCAATATCGCCGCCGCCAATGCGGGGGAGGTCGATGGGAAGTCCCGGCATCCCGCGACGGACGAAAATGTCGAGATAGTTCAAACCACAGGCTTTAACATTGACGACGATCTCGCCCGATTGGGCGATGGGCTTGGCGACGTCTTCGAGAATCAGTTTGTCCAGACCGCCATGCTCATGAATCAATACGGCGCGCATCAAGCTTCTCCTGCGCTCCGGGAAAGGGACTGGCGTTCGGGCGCGTTAGTGACGACTTTCGCGCGCGCGACCGCGATCAGCCGACCGTCCGCGCCGCGGATTTCGACGTCCGCGAGACCGAGAGTGCGCCCCGCCTTCGTGGTCTTGCCGACCGCGGTCAGGTCGCCCGGCGGCGCCATTCGCACGGAACCGACCTGCAGATCACTACGCGGGACGCCAG
>CALMDI010000685.1 GCA_937864975.1 uncultured Chloroflexota bacterium
ACCTCCAGCGCGTTGCACACGGCATAGCCCAACGGATGGTTCCTGTCGGAGCTCGCGGCAATCACATCACGCCCCGCGTCCTTGCCAATCTCGAACATCGTCTGCGCGAGGCTGCGCGCTTCGTCCAGATTCTTCATGAACGCGCCGCTGCCCACCTTGACGTCGAGGACAATCCCGTTCGCTCCGGCGGCAATTTTCTTGCTCATGATGCTGCTGGCAATCAGCGGCAGGCTGGACACCGTTCCCGTCACGTCGCGGAGCGCGTAGAGCTTGCCGTCGGCGGGCGCAAGCTGCATCGACTGACCGGCAAGCACAATCCCATTTTCCTTCGCCAGCCGACGAAACTCCTCTGCCGACAGATCGACATTGAAGCCGCGAATGGCTTCGAGCTTGTCCAGCGTGCCGCCCGAAAAGCCCAAGCCCCGCCCGCTCATCTTCGCCACCGGAACGCCGCACGACGCCACCAGCGGCAGCACCACCAGCGACGTTTTATCGCCTACCCCGCCCGACGAATGTTTGTCAACCGCATAATCGGTGATGTCGCTCAGGTCGAGCGTGTCGCCGGAATTTGCCATCGCCAGCGTCAAATCGACCGTTTCCTCGCGGGTCATGCCGTTCAGGTAAACCGCCATGAGCCATGCCGCCACCTGATAATCAGGCACGTCACCGCGCGTAAAGGCATCGACGAATTCTGTGATTTCCTCACGACTCAGCGATAAGCCGTCACGCTTCTTCTCGATGATACTGATCGCACGCATAGGTCGAACTCCGTGGAGAGGCTCGCAAGAGAGCGGCAGTGTTGAGTCATCTCTATCTTAACGGTTTTACGACCGGACGGCACGAAATCGGATAATCATAAAAGGATTGGGATCAGGAGGGGCAAATGACCCGACACATGGATTTTTTGGATCGCCTGCTTCTCACGAATATCTCATTTGAGCGATTCTCTCAAATCTGCTACCATATCGGTTCAGAACATTACCGAGCCAATAGAAGGATGTTATGAAGCAGCAATCGACCACTACCCTGCGCCCACCCGCCCGCGCCGCAGCCCCTGCCCCCGGTGCGGCGAAGCGCAAGCAGCAATCCACCCTGATTATTATCGCCGCTGTCGTCGTGGTCGCCATCATTGCGGTCGGCGCGTTGATTCTCCTGTCGGGGCAAACGCAAACGTCCGGCATCAACTTCTCCACCGTCCCGCAGTCGCGCGCCGAAGATGGTGGTTTCGTGCTGGGCAATCCCGATGCCCCGATCACTCTGGTCGAATTTGCGGATTATGGCTGCCCGCACTGCCAGGCATACAAAGAGACGATGGATCGCTTCGTCAGCGATTATGTTTTGACGGGACAGGCGAAGTTCGAGTTTCGCGTCTTCCCGACCGCGGGCGGCGCGCTGACCGAATTTGCCGGGCGCGTCGTGCAGTGCGTGGCGGACGCGAAACCCGGCAGCTACTGGCAGGTTCATGAAGTGTTTTATGATCTGGCAATGTCCGGTCGCTACAGCGACCAGATGGGACGCACGGTCGCGGAGCGGATGGGCGTCGATTACACGCAGATTCTCAACTGCACCGGAAGCGCGGATCAGGTGCAGACCGATGTCGCGCTCGGTCGGCGCGTGGGCGTGACCGGCACACCCGCCGTGCTGGTACGCTACGGCGACAGCGAGCCGACCTACATTACCCTCAACGGGCAGACCTATGATCGCGGTTCTGTCCCTTACGAGGTTCTGCAGCAGGTCGTCGCGCAGGCGCAGTAGTCGTCTTTCGCGAAGAATATGGACTTGAAGGGGCGAACGCTATACGGTTCGCCCTATTTGATTCCATCGCGCGAGGTGATTAGCTTCAACCCCTGCGCTGCGTAACGCGCCAGCGCTTCGTTCGCCGCCGTGTCGAAGTCGATGTCGGGATGGGCGACGGACGACGTCGCGTCAATCATCACGCGCAGCTTCCGAATAATGTCCGGCTGATCGCGGAAGTAACGCATCGTCGAATGTACCGTTTCCAGAACGCAGTGGCTTTTCGCCTGCCCTGCGATATACACCTCGTCGTAACCTGCAAGCATGTCCAGAAACTTCGTGTTAAGTCCGCCCTGCGGCTGGTCGGGCACTTTGACTTCGGGTTCGAGAATCGAATAGTGTTCCGTCTTCGGAATCGAGCCTTTGGCAAGAAACGTCGGCTGTGCCTGCCGCGCGGCGGCGTGGTAAGCAATCGCTTCGTAGAGCGCCGGGGTAATCGTGTGCCCGGTCGTACCGATCAGCGTGTGATACGGCCAGATCATCAGCGCCTTCTTTGCCTGTTCTTCCAGCTTTTCCACATAGTCCATTGACCACGCCTGCTCGTACAGCGGACGCCAGCGTCCGGCGGCAACCTCGTTGGAGGGAATTGGCGTGAACGGCGCGGGATGATTGCCCTCGGCGTCGACCCACCACGTCGGAAAGAAAATCTGAATCG
>CALMDI010000686.1 GCA_937864975.1 uncultured Chloroflexota bacterium
AAAACGCCAGCACCAGCGGATCGGACGGTTTCTCGAACGCGGGCGCGGCGACCATCACCCCTGCCGCGCCTGCCGCAAACGCTTCCTCGCTGAGCCGGATGCAGGTCGGGATGTCGTTATGACTTGTGCCGACGACGACCGGAACGCGCCCGGCGACCGTTTCCATGACAGTATCGACCACCTGCTTGCGCTCGTCCACGCTCAGCTTGGCGGCTTCGCCCAGAACGCCGAGGATCGTCAGCCCATAGGCGCCCAACTCAAGCTGAAAGTTGACCAGCCGCCGCAGGCTGGTAACGTCAATCGCGCCGCCGTTGGTGAAGGGGGTCGCCAGAATGTTGAATACGCCGTCAATGGGATCGCTCATGGGGTGTTCCTTTCACTGGGACGTGAGGACAGGCGCTGTCCGGCGGCGGAAAATCAGGACGATGCACACGCCCGTCAAAAAGACGCCGACCGCGACGACCTGCATGATAAAGCCATAACCGTACTGACTCTGCCAGTGACCGCTGACGCTGCTGGCGACGAACCAGCCCAGGCTCCACAGGATGAAGCCCACGCTGCTGGCAGAATTATGCAGCCACGGCGGGATATTTTCCATCATCAGCGGCTGGAACAACGGAGTCATCGTGTTTCGCACCGAGATCGCGATGACGAAGGCGACGACGCTGAACGCCAAGCCGGGGGCGAGACTGAGCGCGGCGAACGCCAGCGCGCCGATGGTCATCGTCATGCCCAGAGCGTGGACGCGCCCCCAGCGGCGGTCGAGCCAGGGGTTTGCCAGCGTAATCAGCGCCATGCCGAACCAGCCCAGACTGAGAATCGTGCCGACGAGCTGATCGGAAATGTCGAACGTCTGTCGAAAGAACAGATTGTAGAAGGGGAACGTTAGCCCGCCCGTGAAGCCAAACGAGAGAAACGGCAGCGACAGCCGCGTGAGCTTCAGCCACGGAATCGGCGCGCGCGTCGTTCCCGTGGGGCGAGCCTCCGCCGGGCGAAGCTCCGCGAGGCGCAAGAGTGGCGGGATGCTGATAAACACCAGTATCCCGGCGATGACCAGCGCCATGCCGTAGGCGAAGGGGCTTTGCGCGCCAGCGCCGTTTTGCGCCGCCCCGACGATCCAGGTTGGAAGCTGCCCGCCGACGAACGATCGGACTGCCGTCGCGCCCATGGTGATGAGGTTGTAGTACGCGAACAGGTGCGTTTGATGCCTGCGCTCGACCAGCATCATCATGAGCGGCGTCGCGACGACGTAGGCGGCGCCGTAGAACACGCCGTGCAGGAAGCGGCTGGTCGCCAGCATTTCCAGCGAGGGGAAGGCGAAGAGCGTGAAATACGTGAGACCCGCGCCAATCATCGACCAGATCGTAATGCGCCTGACGCCGATGCGATCCGCCAGCAGCGCGAGCGGCACGCCGGTGATTAAGCCGCCAATGCGCGGCACCGCCTGTAAAAAGCCAATCGTATTCGTCTCATAGCCGAGGCTGACGAAATAAAAGTTGAGCACGGCGTCGGTGATGCCGAACATACCCATCTGATAAATGGCGCTGTAGAGCATGAACAGCGTCACCTGTCGATTGAACCCCGGAATCCGGCGTTCGAGCGTGGTTATCAAGGTGAATGGCTCAGTTTCCGACGCCGACCATCTTGCGCCCGCGAATGAGCGTCCACTCGACGGCTTCGAGCGCGCTCAGATCGTCGAGCGGATTGCCGCCGACCACGATCAGGTCGGCGTCCTTGCCCGTTTCGAGCGTGCCCAGCGTTTTGTCGAGCCGATTCATGTGCGCGGCAACGCGGGTCGCGCTGCGAATCGCGCCGTAATTATCCTTGACGACGCCGAGCCTGACCATGAATTTCATTTCCGGCGCGATGATGTTATGCCCGACGACCGGGCTTCCCGCG
>CALMDI010000687.1 GCA_937864975.1 uncultured Chloroflexota bacterium
CAAAGCGTCTCTCAAAGTCCCTTTCCCCTTGTGGGTGCTCAGGGGGTCGGCGCTGCGCGCCGACTGAAGTTCCCGCCAAAGGCGGGAACCCCGCGCAAGGGATTTAGGGTGAGGGGGAAGTTTATAACAGGCTCTATGATCGGCTGGGCGAACTGCCGGGCTATGTCGTTTACCGCCGTAAAGAGACCCCGCTCTTTTAATCGGCTGTGCAGCGGTATTCGCAGCCTAAAAGCGTTCGCACTGCCTTCCCTGTTCTCTTTATTTCAATCCTACAGAGTTAATTATTAATTGTCCAAACATGTTACATTTCTATCCGCTTAATTGTGCGACAATAGAGGTCGTGTTAGGATTTGGAAGGATGGATGCGGCGAACCACGCCGCCAGCGGGTGAAACGGGATGCAGGAAGCTTCGGTCACGCGCCTTTTCGACGACGAAGGCGGGTCAGACAGCGGCAGCACGCCCGATTGGGAAATCGAGCCAATACCGTCCGAAGTCGTCGGGCGGCGCTACGTGCTGCACCAGCGGCTTGGCGCGGGCGGCATGGGCACAGTCTACCGGGCGACCGACCGTCTGACCGGGGAGACTGTCGCGCTGAAGCGTGTCGCCGCCAGCCTCGCGCGCGGCACTGAAGGCGGGGCGCACCGTCTGGCGCTGAGCCGCGAGTTTCAAACCCTCGCGTCCTTGCGGCACCCGAACGTCATCAGCGTGCTGGACTATGGTTTTGACAGGACACGCCAGCCCTATTTCACCATGCCGCTGTTGGAAGAGGCGGTGACCCTGCGCGAGGCAGGCTGGAACCAGCCGCTGGCGAAAAAGGTTGATCTACTCATTCAGGTGCTTCAGGCGCTGGTCTATCTTCACCGGCGCGGCATTATTCACCGCGACCTCAAACCCGATAATGCGCTCGTGACGCCGGACGGACAGGTGCATGTCCTCGATTTTGGGCTGGCGCTGGCGCGCGACAAGGGCGTGATCGACCAGCACGGCGGCACGCTGCGCTACATGGCGCCCGAAGTGCTTCAGGGCGAGCCGCCCGACGAAGCCTCCGACCTGTACGCGGTCGGGATTATGGCGTATGAGCTGCTCGCGCTCAGCCACCCATTTGAAGGCGCCACACCGCAAGACCTGATTAACAACACCATGACGCGCGAGCCTGACCTGACGCGGCTCGACCTGCTGACGTCGGGAGACCTGCGCCGCGCGCTGCGGCAAAAGCTGATCGATTCCGCAGCCGGGGGCGCTCACGACGGCGACAACGACACGATTGTCGGCGACGAGTTTGTCAACGCCGACGCTACGACGATGCTGCTTCCGCCGGACGACGAGACCGAAGATCAGCAGCCGACTCAGTTTTTCGACCGTGCGGATATCACTCAAACCGTCGAAATTTATTATTCCACCCCCGATGGCGAGCCGATCACGAACCCGTTCGTGACGATTGTCCGGCGGCTGCTGACGAAGCGCGCGTGGTCGCGTTATCACGACGCGCAGCAGGTCATCGCCGATTTGCGCGCGGCGATGGGGGAGACGCCATCGCCTGAATCGACCGAAATCCGCGAGAGCTTTCTTCAGGCGGCGCGGTTTGTCGGGCGAGACGCCGAAGTGGAACAGCTTACCCAGGCGCTGGACGAAGCGCTTCACGGGCGCGGGAGTGTGTGGCTGGTCGGCGGCGAAAGCGGCGTCGGCAAGTCGCGGTTGGTGGATGAAGTGGGCACGCTGGCAATGGTGCAGGGGGCGCTCGTGCTGCGCGGGCAGGCGGTCAGCGAGGGCGGGCTGCCGTATCAATTGTGGCGCGAGCCGCTGCGCCGGCTGGTGCTGAACGTCGATCTCGCAGACCCCGATGCCGCGGTTCTCAAGCAGATCGTACCGGATATCGACCGCCTGCTGGATCGCCCGATTCCCGACGCCCCGGCGCTGGACGCTTCGGCGGCGCAGCGGCGCTTACTGACGACCGTTCTGGGAATGGTGCAAGCCTACTGCGCCGTCTATTCCGGTGGGGCGCTCATCCTCCTCGAGGACTTGCAGTGGTCGGCGCAGGGACTGGAAGTGATCAGGCTCCTTCAGCCGATTGTCCCGCAGCTTCCGCTGCTCATTCTGGGAACCTATCGCGTCGAAGAAGCTCCGGATTTGCCGAGCCGCCTGCCGGGCGCGGACGTGATGGAATTGACGCGCCTGAGCGAGGCGAGCGTGGTCGAACTCAGTGCGTCGATGCTGGGCGAGGCGGGGCGCCAGCCGCGGGTCATCGACCTGCTTCAAAAAGAGACCGAAGGCAACGTTTTCTTCCTGATCGAGATTGCGCGCGCGCTGGCGGAAGACGCAGGCGAGCTGGCACGCATCGGCGCGCGGGCGCTGCCGGAACACGTCGCCGCGGGCGGCATCCAGACCGTCCTTCAGCGCCGCCTCGACCACGTGCCGCAAAAGTATCGCCCCCTTCTGGAACTGGCTGCCATCGCCGGGCGGCAGGTGGATTTGAATCTGCTTGAGCGCGTGGCGGGTCGCGTGAGCCTGGACGACTGGCTGACGGCGTGCGCCAATGCTGCCGTTATGAACGTTCAGGATGGGCGCTGGCGCTTCGCGCACGACAAGCTGCGCGAGCAGATGCTGCTCGACCTCTCCGACGAGAAGCGGCGCGCGATGCACCGCAAAATCGCGGGCGCGATGGAGCAGGTGTACGCCGATACGCTTCACCAGCACGCGCCCATGCTTGCCTACCAGTGGGCGCATGGCGGCAGCGTCCGGAAGGAGTTTCACTACACGCGCTTGGCGGGCAAACAGGCGATGGAGATCAGCGGCTTTGCCGACGCACAGGGCTTTTTCGAGCGCGCTCTTGCGCTGGTTCAGGCGGGCGAAGTCACCGGCACGACCGCCGATCAGGTCGATCTGCAAATACGACTGGGCGAGGTGCATCAGGCGCTGAGCCGGTACGACGCCGCGACCCGCTACTTTGAATCGGCGCTCGTGCTGGCGCGCGAAATCGACAGCCGCCGTCAGATTGCCCAGGCGCTGCTCGGCATCGGCTGGGTGTACTTACGTCAGGGCAGCCTGGATGCCGCGCGCCAGAAGAGTACGGAAGCGCTGTTCAATGCCGAGTCGGACCCGCAGATGCAGGTCGAGGCATTTTACCTGACGGGACTCACCTACCTGCTGGAAGGACTGTATCGTCCCGCGCGGCAGTATCTGTCCGAATGCCTGCCGCTCTCGCGCGACCTGCCCGACCGAACCCACCTTGCCAACGCGCTCAATGCGATTGGCGCGGTGTTTGAAGGGCTGGCGGATTATACGCAGGCGCAAACCTATTTGACCGAGGCGCTGGAACTGGCGCGGTCGATTGGCAATCGCTTCCTGATGGCGAACGCGCAGGGCAATCTCGGTCGCGTAGCCTATCATCAGGCGCGCTACGACGAGGCGCAGGCACATTTCGACCAGGCGCTGCACCTGTTCCGCGAAATTGGCAACGTCCACGGCGAGGCGAATGCCCTCTACTTCCTGGGTTTCATTCAAATCGCGACCGACAACGACCCGTTTGCGCTGCCGTATCTGCACGAATCGCTGCGCTTGAGCCGCAAGATTGGCGCGGTGACGGTGACGCTGGTGGCATTGTGCGGCGTGGCGCGGCTGCTGGCAAAGCGCGGTGAGAAAGAGTATGCCGTCGAACTGCTGGGCATGATCCTCAATCACGCTGCCAGCGCCGCCGACGTGGACGTCGAAAAAGAGGGCGTGCCGAGCCTGAATATGCTTGCCAACGAGCTGCCCCTTGAGCAGTTTGAAGCCGCTCTCGAACGGGGCATGGAACGCGATCTGGACGCGGCGGTGACCCAGATACTTGACCTCAAACGGGCGACCGAACCCTGAGATGCTTCTGCGGGATTGAGAAATCGCCGTCACTTCGGTGCGTCTAACTGTTCTGTCAACCACGCTTGCACCTGTGCCAGACTCGCCTCGCTGATCGTGTGCCCCATTGGATATTCGTGATAGGTCAGGTTCACAGGCAGCGTGGACAGGTAATCGCGTATGGCTCGTCCCTCTTCAATCGGAATGACCTCGTCATACTGCCCGTGCGCCACCACGACCGGAAAACCGCGCAGGCGTTCCGGCTCCGCCCACGTGGATTGCAGGGCGGTGAGCAGACGCCCGCTCATCGCGACCACGCCCGAAAGCGTCTCCGGCTGCGTCAGCATCGTGTTCAGGCTCATGATCGCGCCCTGACTGAACCCCATCAGAACCACGCGCTGCGCGTCGGCGGCGAACGCCTCGACGGCTTCACCGATAAACCGGCTCAGAATTTGCTGGCTTCTGAGGGCGGCGTCCGGGTCAATCAAAAAGCCGGTCGGCGTAAACTGCACTGGATACCAGGCGTAACTCCCCGGCTGCCGGGCGAGCGGCGCGCGGGCGCTGAGAATGAGAAAGCGCTCGTCCAGATGCGGCGCGAGGCTGAACAGATCGGCTTCGTTGGAGCCGACGCCGTGCAGCAGAATCAGCATCGGCGGCTGACCGCCCGAAGCGGCGGGTGGGCGCGCAAGGTATTGCAGCGATAGCGTCGGATTATTTTTCATGGGCTGGTTCCCTCAGATGATTGTTTGTGAACTTTTATGATCTCATTTGAACTTTCATGCGAATTTGCCGTATAATGATGGCGCATTCTCTGTCACCGGGAAAGATGTGTGACGATGCCGCCTATCGACAATCCGCTCCTGTTCGATTTTCCCGATCACTTTGAAACCGCGCGCCTGCTCCTTCGCGTTCCGCGCCCTGGCGATGGAGCCATCATCAATGCCGCTGTTCGTGAATCGTCCGCCGACCTGAAGCCGTGGATGGTGTGGGCGCAGACCGAACAAACCGTCGAGGAAAGCGAAGCGGTTGTACGGCGCGCGGCGGCGAAGTTTATCGAGCGCGTGGGAATGATGCTGCTGCTCCTCCGCAAGTCGGACGGCGTTTTCGTCGGCGCGAGCGGCTTGCATCATATGGATTGGAGCGTGCCGCAGTTCGAGATTGGCTACTGGGTGCGTACCAGCCTTCAGGGACAGGGCTACATCACCGAAGCGGTAAATGGGATTACCACCTTCGCCTTCGCCCAGTTGCAGGCGGAGCGAGTCGAAATCCGCTGCGATTCACGGAACCAGCGCAGCGCGGCGGTCGCGGAGCGCGCGGGCTACACGCGGGAAGGATACTTCCGGCACGACTCGCGCGATACCGCGGGCGCGCTGCGCGATACCCTGATCTACGCGAAGATTCGCGGTGAATAGGCTATTCGTTTGCGTTCTGGATCATGCCGCCGATCAGGAGCTTGACGAAAGGACGAATCCGGCGCGCGGTCGGCAGGTCTTTGCCCACGCCGCGCCCATACCAGCCGAAGGGCAGCGGCGTCACGAGGCAGCCCGCGTGGATGCCAACGAGGACCCCACCGTTCGGAAATAGGCGGAAACGCACCTCGAAGCCCCAGCCCAGGCGGAGCGTCGGTCCGCCGTTGCCAGCCGCCGGATACGCTTCAGCGTCGAAAGGCTCGTCATGCGGCGCGACCGAAAAGCCTTCGCCGCTGCCGCCAATCCCGACCATCGGGTACAGGCGCATCCTCTGATCGCCATACACGACGCGCGCCACGTTGAGCGACCCGGAGCCTGCCCCATAGGTGGTTTCAAAGCGGCGATTATGCCCGGTCGCGCCACCGCCTTGACCCTCACCGCCAAACAGCGCGCCCCCGACGCCGCCGTAACCGCCGCCACCCCATTGCAGTCCGTTACGGGCTGGCGGATAGCCCTGCGAGCGCAGGCGGCGATTCAAAAGTCGAGCGTCTGCCGCGGCGCGTCCCATTAAGAGATAGGCGGCGGCTTCCGGCGCTCGCGGGCGGTCTGGGTTGGCGCTCGCGGCAACCAGGGCGCGCAGCAAAGCGAGGAGAATGGACGCGCGATTCTGTCGCATGGAAGCCTCCGAGGAGAATGTCCTGATAGCGGCAACTATAGCGCACGAAAGCGCGCGAAGCGCAGGGGACATCTGCGACGATGTTGTTACAGCCACATAATTTCTGATTGTAATTTACAAATTGAAAGAATCATGACATGATGAGAGCGATAGTGTAAGAGAACGTTTTGGTTCGAGATCGCAGATCGTCCCCCGAAGGCTTACTCCCCTCAGGTCTCCTGCGTCTTGCCACGTCTGCCTACCTATCAAATAGTTTGGTTTTTAATTATCAGCAGGAGCTACGGCAGTGAACAAGAAATTGTACGTTGGTAATCTTCCTTACAGCGCGACCGACGAACAGCTTCGGTCGCTGTTCTCGCAAGTCGGCGAGATTAGTGACGTGACCATCATCGTGGATCGTGATACGGGACGGTCGAAGGGGTTTGGATTTGTCGAGATGGTCACCGAAGAGCAGGCGGAAGAAGCCGTAAAACGATTCAACGGATATTCGCTCAATAATCGCCCGCTGACAGTCAACGAGGCGCGCCCGCGCGAGCAGCGCGAGCCACGCCCGCCTCGTCAGGACTACGACGACCGCGGCGACCGGTATTAACCATCCCAACTTAAATGAGTCAATGTACGAGGGCACCGCGGTGTTGTGCCCTCGTCTCGTCTTGCCCGCGCCTTTACAGAGAGTCCCAGAAGGCGTCCAGCCCCCGCGCGACCTGCGGCATCTGCTCGAACTGTGGCAGCCCGCGCGTCGGCGCGATTCGCGCGTCCGCCTGCAGATCTACAGCAAAGCCGATCCCGATTTAATATCCCGGATGCTG
>CALMDI010000688.1 GCA_937864975.1 uncultured Chloroflexota bacterium
TGCGCGGCGAGCTTGCAGGCGGGATGATTCCCGGTTATCACTATCATCGCCGGAAGCTGAGCGTGGCGCAGTATATTTTGCGGGTGCAGCAGGGGCAGCTCGTCGATCCAACCCTGTCGATGCAGCTTCGCAACGGCTTTCGCGTGCGCGGGATTCTGTACAATCATCTCACCGACCCACGCTCGAATAACTGCGCCTCGCTGCTGGTGCGCGAAAACAAACAATTTCTGGCGAACGAGCCTGTGCCTAAAGCAATTAGCCTGCGCCGGGCAAGGACGCAGCGAATATTTCCCGGATTAAGTCGCGCGATACCCGCGCAGCCGTTGAATGGTCTCTGATACGCTTCGCGTGCACATTGTGAATACGGCGCTTGAGCACTGCGAAGCGCTCGTCGCCCTGGAGGAAGTCGTATTTCCGACGCTGCGCCCCGTCGAGTGGTTCACGCTGGACATGTATCGCGCGCACGTGGCGACCTTCCCGGAAGGTCAGCTCACCGCGCTGGTCGACGGGCGCGTGGTCGGCGGGACGACGACATTTCGCACCAGCCGATCCTTCAACGGCGAC
Organism: uncultured Chloroflexota bacterium; assembly: GCA_937864975.1. Classification (GTDB taxonomy): domain Bacteria; phylum Chloroflexota; class Anaerolineae; order Aggregatilineales; family Phototrophicaceae; genus ZC4RG36. The sequence goes on from CALMDI010000688.1 coordinate 565, forward strand.
GTTCCCTATTATTTCGACGTGATCGGGCGCGGATATTTGACAACGCACGACCCTCACGGAGAATGGCTGTACGGCGTGGATATGAAGGTGCATCCCGATTACCGTCGGCTTGGCATTGGGACGCGGCTGTACGAGGCGCGGCAGGCGCTGGTGCGGCGGCTGAATTTACGCGGCGAAATCGTCGCGGGGATGCTGCCGGGGTATGCGCGTTATCAACCAACCATGACGGTTGACGCTTACGTGAGCGCGGTCGTGGCGGGCGACCTGACCGACCCGACGTTGACGATGCAGCTTCGCAACGGCTTTCGCGTCCGCCGCCTGCTGCATGGCTACATTCACGACTCGTGCGCCGACGACACCTGCACGCTGCTGGTACGCGAGAATCCAAATTACGATCCAACTCACTAGGGGGTGACGATGCGCCGGTTCGTTCAATATTCGCTATGGCTGCTGATGGTCGTCGGGATAGTGACCGTGCGCGCCGAGCACCTGCCGCCGGACGCACCTCCAATCGTCGGGAACTGCCCAGTGTTTCCCGCCGATAACCCGTGGAACCAGGACGTATCGGCGCTGCCCGTTCACCCGAACTCCGATAACTATATCGCCAGCATCAGCCAGTACGGGGACGAGTACCTGCACGCCGACTTCGGCGCGGACCCAACCTATGGCATTCCTTACGTGGTCGTGCCCGGAACGCAGCCACTGGTGCCGATTACGTTCACCGAGTATGGCGACGAGAGCGATCCGGGTCCCTATCCCGTGCCCCCGGACGCGCCGGTCGAAGCCGGGAGCGATCATCATGTGCTGGTGATCGACGGCGACAACTGCGTGCTCTACGAGATGTATCGCGCCGAGTTTACGGGCGAAGGCTGGAACGCAGGCTCGGCGGCGGTGTTTGATCTGCTGTCGAACCGCCTGCGACCGGACTACTGGACATCGGCGGACGCGGCGGGCTTGCCCATGTTTCCGGGGCTGGTTCGTTACGACGAAGTCCAGTCCGGCGAAATCCGTCACGCGCTGCGGTTCACTGTTCAGGAAACACAGCGGGGTTTCATCCACCCGGCAAGCCATTTCGCCTCCAGCAGCGACGACCCGAACCTGCCGCCGATGGGCTTGCGGCTGCGCCTGCGCGCCGATTACGATATTTCTGGTTTTACGGGCGACGCGCGCGTGATTCTGGAAGCCCTCCGCCGCTACGGGATGATCGTCGCGGACAACGGCACAAGCTGGTACATCACCGGCGCGACCGACAGCCGCTGGAACGACGACGATCTGAACCAGCTCAAAACCGTGCCGGGAAGCGCGTTCGAGGCAGTTGATACCGGCGAGATTATCCACTAAAGACGAAAGCATGATCTCAGCACGGCGGAGGAAATATCCACTTTCTATCAACACCCTCCGTTTCTCTGTTCCGCTCAGGGGGTCGCGCCGGAGGCGCGACTGAAGTTCCCGCCACAGGCGGGAACCCCGCGCGTGTTGCTCTGAGTTAAGTTCTTGAATTTGCTTTGGAGGAGGGATGTCTGAAGTCGTGATCGTCGGCGGCGGGCTGACCGGGTTATCGGCGGCGTGGGAACTGGAGCGGCTCGGCGTCGGCTACACGCTGATCGAGGTCAAGAACCGGCTCGGCGGCAGCATCCGCACCGAGCGCGCGGAAGGCTTTGTGCTTGATGCCCACCAGTGCATCCTCGAAAAATACGGCGACTGGACGTTTCTGGCGGAACTTGGACTGGCGGACGCGCTCGACGCCATCGGCAGCTACCGCGACGGCGACCTCGTCCTGTTCCGTGAGGGCACGCAAACGCTGATCGACGCGCTGGCGTCACGCATCACCCAGCCCGTCATGCTGCGGATGGCGGTCAGCACGGTTGGGATGCTCGACGGCGGGCGCTTCGGCGTCTGCCTTGAGAACGGGCTGCTGCTGGACGCGGGCGCGCTCGTCATCACGGCACCCGCGCTTTACGCCGCTCATCTGCTGCAAGCCCTGCACCCCGACATTGCCTATCGCCTGCTCGATTATCGCTACGATGCGATTGCGCGCGTGTCGCTTGGTTATCGATGGAGCGACGTAGATATCCCTGATACACCGCCCGACGATTATGGTATCACGTTCTGGCAGACCCTCCCCCATCCTTCGCGCGTGCCGCCCGATCACGTGCTCCTGCGCGCCGGGGTGCGCCTGCGCGTCGAGGGCGACGTGCCGGACGACCTGGCGCTGCAGCTTGCGGCGGCGGTGCGGCTTCCGCTCAACCCGGTCGTGCAGCGCGTCGATTTCTGGGCGACCGCCGATCCGCTGACGCGCCACCTGCCCGAACACGCGGACACGATGTCGGCGATTGAGGCGCTTCTGCCTGAGCGGGTCACCCTGGCGGGCAGCGATTACCGCGCAAAGCGGCTCGATCAACAGGTGGAGCAGGGACGCGCGGCGGCACGACGAGTCGTGGAAGCGTTGCGCCAACGTTAATCGCCTTCACACGTTGCGCGCCTCGAAGCGAATGTAGACTGTAACAAAGCCCGGTACAGTCACAAGCAGGAGAAGTATCATGGCGATGACCTATAACCGCGTCCTGCGCGCGGAATATGGGGATGGCGATCAGGTATACACTATCGTTCTCGACAGCGGCGGGATGTATTTCCTGCGTACCGGGAACATCGGTGGACTGCTGAACGAGTCCACCGACACAAACCTGAATGAAGTGGTGCTGGACGAGAATACGCAAAAATTTGTCGAAGAACTCGTCACGAATGAAGAGCGCATCAAGACCCTGCCGCTGGCGCCGCTTGCCGCCGAGCCGCACAGCGCATACGTTCCGTTTGCCGAACTCAGCGCCGTGTCTGCCAGCGCCGAACTGGACGAGCCGACGATGTATCTACGGACGCTTCAGGGCGATTTCAGCTTCGTTTTCACCTACACAACGGGCGAACAGGTGGAGGAACTGGGGCGGCTCCTGGAAGCGGAGATTGAGAAACACCATCCTGACGACCGTGAAGCATAGACGATAACGCTATAATAGAGAGAATTCATTGCGAGGGCACGAGCCGTAACCGACAAAACCGACACTCCTGCGCTGGATTTATCCAAGTATATTGAGATGCGCTTCTTCGATGAGCGACCTCATATTCGAGGTCGGCGCATCCCTGTGGCAGACGTCACCCTCAATCATCATACGCATGGCTGGAGCATCGGCGAAACGGCTCATAATTTTGGACTCTCAGAAGCGGAAGTGCTGGCAGCGCTTCTTTATTACGAAGAACACAGGGAGCAACTTGACTCTTTAGAAGCGAACGAACAGGCTGAAATGAATCGCTTCTACACCCTTCATGCCGGCACCTGAGGTTTGATGAGATAGATCCCACACCTCTGCTGGTTCGCACTTCAAAAGCATTTCTCCGTCAAAAGTTGTAGGGAAATTCCATCCTTCGCCAGACGAGATAAACCAGCGATTGCGATAATCTGAGAGCATAACGGTAACCTGAAATAACCAGAGGTTCGTGCTCATGAAACGCAATCGCTTTGTCCTCTTCGCCGTACTGGCAGTCATGAATCTGGTCGTCGCCCTGTCGATCATTCCACAGGTGTCGGCGCAAACGTCGGGCGGCTGCACGCAGTATCACACTGTCCAGCCGGGCGAGACGCTCTACCGCATCGCCGCTCGCTATGGCAACACCGTCGCGCACATCGCCGCCTTCAATGGCATCAGCAACCCGGCGCGCATTTTCGCGGGTCAGCGCCTGTGCGTGTGGGATAACTCGCTCAATCCGGTTCCACAGCCGGGCGACAGCACCTACACGGTGCAGCGAGGCGACACGCTTTACAGCATCGCGCGCCGCTTCAACATCCCGTTGTACACGCTGGCAAGCTTCAACGGCATCTGGGACGTGAGCCGGATTTACGCCGGGCAGGTGCTTCGCATTCCGAGCAGCCCCGCCCCCGTGCCGCCGCTGCCCGCGCCGAGCGTCAACAGGCTCTCGATCATCGAGTCGAACAATGTCCACTTCGCCAATGGCGCGTACTGGATCAGCGACGCCAACGGGTTCTTCCCGAACGTGAGCGCCGCCAACGCAACCGGGGTCGCCTTCTACCTTCAGGACGGGTCTGGCAATATCAGCCTGCTCGGCGACGACCGCTTCGGCGTGGATGGCTGGGGCGTCGCCGCCAGCATTCCGGAGAACCCGTTCTGGGGCAGCATCTACGCGATTGCCTACAACGACCGCGCCCAGGTCGCCCAGAGCAACGTCATCACAGTCCGGCACTAGACACGTCGGTTTGGATGGAACTACAAACAGAGCACGCCGCGACGTGCTCTGTTTGTTGAAGGGTGAATTCTCACTGCGCGCAATAACTTGAACCACAGCGGGAGGGAAGAGTTTCGCTCCTTCCACCAGCAAACACCATCACGTCATCTGCTCGCCGCTTCACCGGCGATTGACAGGAGAGGAAAACGACCATGCGAAAGCTCATCGTTCTTATCGGGATACTGCTGGCGGCGACCGGCGCGCACGTGCTTGGCGGCTTCTCGACGGTCGAGGACGAGCGCGCGATGGGCATCTGGAACGTCGAAACCGGGGCGCTGGTGAACACGATGCAGCATTATCCGGTGTCGTGGAGTCCTGACGGCGCGCTGCTGGCGATGGGATTGTGGCGCAGTCGCGAGGTTGATCCTGACGTGGTCATCGTCGGACTGAACGGACGGGCGGTGAGCACGCTGGCAGAAATTCAGGGCGAAGTGAAGTCGATCTCGTGGAGTCCCGACGGTGCGGCTGGCAACGGTGATGGCAGACGTGGACACGTTTGAACAGGAACTCGTCATTTGGGAGAACTCGAACGGAATTATCTGCGTATGCACGACGGAGCCGACGGTGCTGTAGGACGATGGCTGTGGCTGGCACAGCAGAGACGGAGGCGCCTCGCGGGGCGCCTCTCTGTCGTTTCATCGCAACTGTTCCGCGCCGCTGTCATTACGCCCCGTTGGGGCTGGCTTTGTCCTCGGTCGGCGCGGGGGCGGACTGGCGCATCGTGCCCAGGACCTGCTGCATCAAGGTCGTCATCTCCATCGGCAGGACGTACTTGGTAGACAGGCTCGACCCGATGCCTTCCAGCGTGTCCAGATATTGCAGCGCCATCGTCCGCGCATCCAGGTCGCGCGCCTCGGCATCAATCGACTGAAGCGCCGCCGCGAACCCCTGCGCTCGCAGTAACTGCGACTCCCGCTCGCCTTCCGCGCGCAAAATCGACCCCTGTTTTTCACCTTCAGCGCGGAGAATTGCCGCCTGCTTTTCACCTTCCGCGATGGCAATCGACGCTTCGCGCTCGCCGCTGGCGCGGGTCACAGTCGCCCGGCGCTCGCGCTCAGCGCTCATCTGCCGCGTCATCGCATCCTTGATTTCGCGCGGCGGCTCGATCTCGCGGATTTCGACGCGCGTGATCTTCAAGCCCCAGCGCTCGGTGATCTCGTCCAGCTTCACGCGCAGCACGTCGTTGATCTGCTCGCGCTTCGCCAGCACGTCGTCCAGATCGATGTCGCCGATGACCGCGCGCAGCGTCGTCGCCGCTACGTTGAGCGAAGCCCTCACTACGTCGTCCACCTGGATTACCGACAGCGCCGGATCGACCACGCGGAAGTACATCAAAAAGTCGATGTCGATGGTCGTGTTATCTTTCGAGATCGCCGTCTGGCGCGGGATTTCGAGAAAGCGCTCGCGCGTATCCACTTTGATCGCCCGCTCGATGAAGGGGATGATGAGCACCACGCCGGGTCCGCGCGTGCCGGTGTACCGACCGAGCGAGAAGACGACCAGCCGGTCATACTGCGTGATGATGCGAATGGACGTGAACAGGAGGTAGAGGACGAACAGGACGATCAGAATAATCAGGATGTGTCGGATGTTGTTCACGATTGAGTCTCCTCATAATCCTTATCGACGGGCGTGTTGCGCTCCTCGCGCTTGCGCTTGGAGGGTTCTACGACCAGCACCAAGCCTTCACGCCGCAGAACTTCGACTTCGTCGCCGGGTTCGAGCAGTCTGTCGCTGCGCGCCGACCACAACTCTCCCGCCGCCTGCACGGTGCCCGATGGGTCGAGCGCCTTGACGACCCGCCCCCGCGCGCCGACCAGCGTATCGTCGCTGCCGAGCGCCGGGAACGTCCGATGCCGTTCGAGGATG
>CALMDI010000689.1 GCA_937864975.1 uncultured Chloroflexota bacterium
AAAGACTTGCAGCGACGGCAAGCCTTACGGGCGGAGATGCGGTTGACTCGCTGACGCAGACTCCCGGTGCGACCGTCGAACCCGCCCCGACCGCAGCCGCCGCCGGCGTCGAGGAGCCTGATGAAACCGCCTTTGAGTGGCTGGCGGAACCTCCGCTCGCCGCCGAGACGCGGGCGACTGAGACCGAAGCGGCGGCGTTCGGTCAGGACGAGAGCGACGATCTCGACTGGCTCGCGGAGACGCCCCTCATAGCAGACGCCGCGCCAACGCAGACCGAGGCAGCGGGGTTCGTACCGGACGAGAATGGAGAGTTCGACTGGCTGGCGGAGACACCGCTCGCCGAACCCGGCGCGACCGGAGCGGCGGTCTGGGCGAGCGAGGAGGACGCAGACGAATTTGCCTGGCTCGTCGATGCGCCCGGCGCGGAGCCTGTCGCCGCTGCCATGCCGTCCGGCGATAGCGCTGACGCTTCAATGGACGACCTGCCCTCGTTCCTCACCGGTTATACCCTGGATGCGGACGAGACGCCCGCCGCCAGCGAGCTGGCGTGGGACGATGACGAAGCCGAACCCGTCGAGGCGCTGCCCGACGACCTGTTCGCCGCCATCGAGCGCGGCAGCCCACCCGATGTGATGGAAAAACCATCGCTGCCCGACGATTATGATTTTAGCTGGATGGAAGACAACGCGGTGACCGCGACGGTGGAGACGCCGCGCGTTGCCGATCCCTTCGCAGACTTCGACGCCGCGCCCGCGCCTCTCGCTCAGGAAGACATGGACTGGCTGCGTGAGGTTGGAGTGACGGCAGACACAGCCGGGGCGGACGCGATTCCGGCTGCGCCGCGAATGGAACGGGAACCGGAAACCGTCGTCTCGGCGCGCGAGGACGAAGAACTGCCGTCGACCGGCGAGCTGGACAGCTTTATTGCCGAGATGGCAGACACGAGCGCGAAGCTGCCGGAAACCGGCGATTTGAACCAGTTCGATTTTGACATCGACAAGCTGTTCTCTGAAGATGCCTTCCAGGGACTCAAGCTGGAGCGCAAGCCGCCGCCGAGCGACGATACGCTCGCGCCGGAGGTGCCCGACTTCCTGCGCGGCATGGAATCGAGCGTGGGTCAGGTCTCGGCGGCGGCGATGGTACGCCAGCGGCGCGACCGCCCACTTGACTCGCTGCCCGACCGTTTGAAGCAGCTTCACGAGCGCGGCGAGCAGCTTCGCCCCTCGTGGACAAACGACAGCGAAACGGACGTGCTGGCGCAGCTATTACCGGGCGTCACCGACACCATCGCCCCCGCGCGGATTCAGCCGGGCGAGCCGGGGCTTGCCGCGGGGTCGTTCCAGTTGAGCGACGATCAGAGGAGCAAGCTCGCCATCCTGCGCGGGTTGATCGGCGCCGGCGACGCCGCGCTGGAACACGCGGTCACGACGACGCTGGACATTCCTGAAGACCTCGATCTGCCTGACGACCTGGAACTGGAAGTCGAACCCGCGCCCGCCGCCCCCAAAGGACGCGCGAAGCCCGCGCCTGCCGCGCGCAAGCGCGGCGCGCGACGGCTGCGCGTTCAGATCGACCGTATCGTCATCGCGCTGCTGCTGGCGGCGGGGATGATCGCGCCGTTTTACCTGCGCGCGCTGCGGCTTGGCGGTCTGCCGCCGTCGGTTTTCCCCGGCGGCAGTCTGGCGCGCGCGGCGTTCGATCAGGTCGAGGCATTGCAGCGCGGCGATCTGGCGCTGGTCGCCATTGATTACGGTCCAACCGCGGCGGCGGAACTGGATGGACTGACTGAAGCGCTCGTGCGCCACCTGCTGAAGCAAGGCGCGCGCCCGGTGCTGGTCGGCGGCAATCCGGTCGGGCTGCTGCACGCCTCGAACATCATCGACCGCATCAATGCTGACCGCGAATTTTTGCTCAGTCTCGACACGGCAATTCCACTGCGCGCCAACCGCCACTATTACGTCGTGCGCTATCTGCCGGGGAGCCTGGTAGGGCTGCGCGCGCTGGGCGAACTCACCGAATCGCTGATGGTCAGCGACCTGCGCGGGCAGGCGACGAACCTCAACGTCTCGTCGCTGGACGATTTTCGCCTGATCGTCGCCATCACCGAGCGCGGCGACGACGCCCGCCATTACGCCGAGCAGATCGCGCCGCTCACGCAGTCCCCGATGTTGATCGCGACGGGCTTCAGCGCCGCGCCGCTCGCGGAACCCTACGTCGCGGCGTCCGGTATCGACGGGCTGCTGGTCGGCTACCGCGACGCCTATACCTATGCCAAGATGCTTGGCTTGCCCGCCATCCCGCCCGCGGATGACGCGCCGCTGGTTCCGCCGTTGGTGGAAACGGAAGAAACCACGCCGGAGCCTTCGCCAACGCGGGTACCCACGCGACGACCGACGGCGACGACCGTGCCGGTTCTGATCGCGACGGAAGACGCCACCGCCGAAGCGCCCGTCATTCTGGCAACGGCAACCGATGAACCCACGAACGCGCCGCCGACGGCGACCTTGCTCCCGACCAATACGCCGCGCCCAAGCAGCACGCCGCCACCGACGGATACCGTCGCCCCAGATGCCCTGCCCGTTATGACCAACACCGCGCGCCCCTCCGCCACGCCGACGTCCAGCCCGACGCCGTCCGCGACGCGCACGTCGACCCCGGAGCCGACGAGCACACCTGTATCCGCGCCGGAGCTGCGCGGCAGCATCGCGTCTACGGAAGATCAGGTCAACCTGCGCTCTGGACCCGGCACGAATTTTGGCGCGACGCTCGCGGTGCCGAACCGCAGCGAGGTCATCGTGCTGGGTCGGAATGACCTCGGCACGTGGTTCTACGTCCGCGTGCCCAACACGACTCTGGAAGGCTGGCTGTGGGGTCGCCTGCTGGTCGTGCGGCAGGACGCGGAGATTCCGGTTTACGAGCCGGAAGAATCGGCATCGGCGCATAAATGGCGACCGCTCCTACGCCCCGCGCTTCAGGACGCCACCGAGGAGCCGACGGCAGAGACCGGCGTGATCGCCAGCGACGAACCGCCGACCGAGAACGTCACGCGCACGAGCTTCATTCCGAATGCCGACGAGCGCTGGTACGCGATGACCATCGGCATCCTCGTCTCGGTCGTGGTAATCACCATCGGCGCGGTGGTCAACACCGCGCGCGGGCTGTTCCGAAGGAGACGCGAATGACGCCGGAGCAGATCGGGCTGTGGGCGGGTCTGATTTTGTCGCTCATGATCTTCAGCTACGTCTTGGGCGACAACTTCCTGTACCGCCTCGCCATCGCCGTGTTCGTCGGGCTGGCGGCGGGCTACGTGACCATTGTGACGGTCGAGAGCGTTCTCATGCCGTGGCTGAACGCGACGCTGCTGACTCGCGAGTCGTCGGTCGGGGAGCGCCTGCTCGGCATCGCGCCATTTATCCTGGGCTTGCTGCTGCTGGTCAAGGCATCGCCCGGCGTCGGTCGGCTTGGCAACCTCGCGCTGGCGTTCCTGATCGGCGTCGGAGCGGCGGTCGCGCTGGTCGGCGCGCTCACCGGCACGCTCCTGCCGCTGGCGGTATCAACCGGGCGCATGGCGAATCTCGACCTGATCAACGGGTTTTTGCTCGTGCTGGGCGTTATCAGCACGCTCCTCTATTTTCATTACCTGGGGCGGCGCTTGCCCGGCGGCGAAGTCCGCCGCGCGCTGGCGATCCGCTTCTTCGGCGCGATTGGGGAAGGCTTCATCGTCGTCGCGCTCGGCGCGCTCTACGCGGGCGCGATCATCACCGGGCTGACGATTTTTAGCGAGCGGCTGGCATTCATCCTGAGCCGCGTCGGCGGGGGTTAGCCCATGTCTGAAGAGCGCAGCGGCTCGATCCTTTCGGTCGATTTTGGCAACGTCCACACGCGCGCCGTCCTCATCGATCTGGTCGAAGGCGTCTACCGGCTGGTTGCCATCGGCGAGAGCCGCACGACGACCGGCTTTCCGTGGGGCGACGTTCGCCTCGGCTTGTCCCGCGCGCTGGAACAGATCAGCCAGATCACCGGGCGGCGCCTGACCCAGAAAAACGGGCGCATCCTCCAGCCGGAACAGGCAGATCGCTCCGGCGTCGATATGTTCCTGGCGACGGCGAGCCTCGGTCGCCCGCTGCGAACGGTGCTCATGGGACTGGTGCCGGAAGTGAGCGTTGCCAGCGGTCTGCACGCCGTGGCGGGTACCTACGTTCAGATTGTCGAGACGGTCAGCCTGGGCGACGCGCGCAGCGAAGAAGAGCAGTTGAATGCCGTCGTCCTCAGCCGCCCCGACCTGATCTTTATTACCGGCGGCACGGAAGACGGGGCGCGCGCCTCGGTTCTGGGGCTGGCGCGGGTCGCGGCGCTGGCGGTTGCGCTGCGGAAAGCGCAGCCCCCTGCCGTCCTGTATGCGGGGAACAGCGCCCTCGTCCCGGATATTCACGCGCTCTTTGACGACAAAACGACTCTGCTGGTCGCGCCCAACGTTCGCCCCTCACTGGAAGCGGAAGATGTCGAAGCGGCGCAGCTGAAGCTGGCGATGGCATTTAACGCGCTGTCCGCGCAGTTGGGCACCGGCTTTGAATCCATCGGCAACATGAGTCACCTCGGCATCCTGCCGACCGCGCAAAGCTACGACCTGATGGTGGATTACCTGGCGCGCGCCCTCGACGGCAATGTGCTGGCGGTCGACATTGGCAGCGCGGTCAGCACACTCGCCGTCTCGGTCGATAAGCGCGTCTCGACCATCATCCGCACCGATCTTGGCATCGGGCATGGCGCACGTGACCTGCTCGACGCGGCAGGGCTGGAAGCCGTTCAGGCATGGCTCCCGTTCAACGCCTCCTACGATGACCTGCTGACGTACGCGCTGAACAAAACGCTGCATCCCGGCGGCGTGCCGGAAACCCTGCATGAGCTTTATTTCGAATACGCCCTGCTGCGGGCAGCCGTTGGCAGCCTCGTTCGCGGCGCGCGCCCGGCGTGGCATTCCGTTGTTGCCGACGACCCTGACGCGACGATGCCGCCGCTGAAACGGATTATCGCCGCGGGCGCGGCGCTGACGCGCACCGGACGCCCCGGTTTGACGGCGATGCTGCTGCTGGATGCCATCGAACCGACAGGTGTTACAACATTGTACAGCGACCCGGTCGGAGTCATTCCCGCCCTGGGCGCGCTGGCGCACCTGAACCCGGCGGCGGTCGTGCAGGTGCTGGATGGTAACAGCCTGGAACGCCTCGGCGTCCTCTTCAGCGTCACGGGCAGACCGCGCATCGGGCGAGCCGCGCTGCACGTGAAAATTACGCCCCTCAAGGGCGGCACGACCATGACTCAGGAAGTCGAAGGCGGGCATCTGTGGATTTACCCGCTCTCGGCGGACAGTCAGGTGCAGGTCGAGATACGCGCGGTCGGGCGCGGCTTGAGCATCGACGGCAAAAGCAGCGTCCGGCTGGACGTGACAGGCGGCACGGCGGGCTTGATCTTCGACGCGCGCGGACGACCGCTGCCGCTGGCGCTCAAGGCGGGCGAGCGGGCGGCGCAAATGCCGCTCTGGCTTTCGGAAGCCACGGGAGACGCGATTCGCCCCGTGGACGAGCTGTGGCTGGAAACGCTGGCGCGCGACGCCGAGCCGCCCGCGCCGAAGGGCAAGCGCGCCAAGCCGGAGAAAGCGCCGAAGCCGAAGAAGCAGCGCGGCGGCAACCGGAAAAAAGGAACGTCCGCCGAGCCGGACAACCAGGGGGAAGGGGACGAGATGGATGAGCTACGAAACCTATTTTCCTGAGCAACGACACATTCTCGCGCTGGCAGCCATCCGGCGCGAGCGTTTTTTACCGGAACGCGCGATTGGCGAGGTCGAAGCGCGCGGCGGCGAAAAGGTTGACCTGCGCGACGTGGTAGCGCGCGGCGCCATTCCCGCGCGTTATTTGATGATCGACGCGGCAGGATTCTTTGGGTTAAAGGATACCGACGATCTCAAGCCGATGATGAAGGTCTGGGAAGGCGCGCGGGTCGAGGCGCGGCAGGTGCTGGCTGGCAAGCCGAACGGGCGCGGCAAAAAGCTGCTGTCGCCGGTCGCGGGCGTCGTCGCCCACGTCGGCGATGGGCGCATCATCCTCGAAGAAACGCCGGAAATCATCGAAGTCGAAGCCGGGCTGACCGGGCAGGTGGTCGATATCGAGGAAGGGCGCGGCGTCGTCATCGAGACGAGCGGCGCGGTGCTTCAAGGAGTCTGGGGCAACAATCGCCTGCAAATCGGCACGCTGCGCGCCGAGCCGAGCGACGGCTTGGAGAGCGTCGGCGACGAGATGAACATGCAGTTTCGCGGTACGGTCGTCCTTTCGCGGCGACCGCTGCGCGCGGCAGGGCTTCGCGTGGCGCAGGCGCAGTCGCTCTCCGGCGTGATCGCGCCGAGCATGGACGTGAGCCTGATCGACCGGGCGCGCGAGCTTCGCAGCGCCGTTTTGCTGACCGAAGGCTTTGGCGCGATCCGCATGAGTTCGTTTGTTTTTGGTTTCCTTGAGGGACTTATCGGCAAGCAGACGACGGTGGACGCGCTTGACGCGGATCGTATCGGCGCGCGGCGTCCGGAAATCATCGTCAATCTTCCGGTGCGCTCCGGGCAGCGCCCGCCGGAACCTGACCTGAACCTGACGTTGAAACCGGGAATCAACGTCCGAATCACCCGTGGAGACCATGCGGGAATGGTGGGCGCGGTGGCGCATTTGCCAAAAACACCATATCTATTAGAGAATGGTTTGCGTGTGCCCTGCGCGCAGGTGCAGCTGTCGGCAGGGGAATCCGCATTTGTCCCGCTGGCGAATCTTGAGGTGTTTGGATAGCAATGCCATGACAGCCCAAGCCACATGCCCCCACCCGGAGGGTCTATGAAAGGTCAGAGCAATTACGAGTACGAGGACGACGACCTCAATTTTGACGACGACCTCGACGATCTCGGCGAAACGGCGCCGAGTGACTACGACGTCGTCGACGAAGAGCTGCCAGACTTTGAGGAAGTCGAACCTGAGGTGCGGAACGGCGGACCCAACCGCTCGTTTATAGTCGTCGCCGGTCTGCTTATCCTCGTGTTCCTCGTCGGTTTGGGCGCTGTCTTGCTGCTCGCCTCGCAGGATGCGGGACCGAACGAGGCGGAAGCGACGACCACCGCCGTCCTCGCCACCAATCAGGCGGTCGGCATCGCGCTTGGCGCGACCCAGACCGGCGTGGCGCAGGTCGTCAATCAGGCGGCAACCGACGACGCGGCGACCGACACGGCGACCCCGACGGCAACCGAGACCGACGAGCCGACCACAACCCCGTCGGCAACCCTGGACGCGACCGAGCGGGCAGGCACGCAGGCAGCCGCCGAAGCGCAGTCGGCAGCCACCGCCCAGTCGCTG
>CALMDI010000690.1 GCA_937864975.1 uncultured Chloroflexota bacterium
CACGAGGCCGTCGGTGATGCCGAGCTCGGCCCGCTCGGCGGGGGTGAAGCGGGCGCCGAAGGTGGCGGGGACGGTGAGCAGCGTCTCGGGACCGCCGAGCGATAGGGCGATGCGGGCCAGCCGGCAGCCCTCGACGAACCGGGTGGCCCCCTCGGCGCCCCCCGCCACCTCGATGGCGACCACGGTGCCGCCGCTCGTCATCTGCCGTCGGGCCAGGTCGTGCTGCGGGTGGCTGTCTAACCCCGGATAGAGCACCTGCTTGACGGCGGAGTGATCTTCGAGGAAACGCGCGATCTGGAGCGCGTTGGCGCTGTGGCGCTCCATGCGAATGCCGAGCGTCTTGATGCCGCGCATGACGAGGAAGCAGTCCATCGGTCCGGGCACAGCGCCCGCCGCGTTTTGCAAAAACTTCAACTGCTCGTAAAGTGCCTCGTCGTTCAGCGCCGCCACCCCGCCGACCACGTCGCTGTGCCCGCCCAGATATTTTGTGCTGCTGTGCATGACGATATCCGCGCCGAAACGCAGAGGCTGCTGAAGGGCAGGGCTGGCAAACGTGTTATCGACCACCACGATTACATTCTCCGGCGCGGCGTCCGCCAGCGCGCGGAGGTCGGCAATCGACAGCATGGGGTTGGTCGGCGTCTCAAGCCAGAGCATCCGCGTTTGCGGCGTATAGGCGGCGCGCACGGCGTCGGGGTTGGTCAGGTCGATCCAGCGAAAGCGCAGCCCGTAGCGGGCGTGGACGCGCTCGAACAGCCGGTAGGTGCCGCCGTAGACGTCGTTGCCGACAATCACTTCGTCGCCGGGATTGAGCAGGCGCATAATCGTATCGGTGGTGGCTAAGCCACTGGCGAATGCCAAGCCATAGCGCCCGCCTTCCAGCGCGGCGATCAGGGCTTCGAGCGCGGCGCGGGTGGGATTGCCGCTTCGGCTGTATTCGTAGCCCCGATGCTCCCCCGGCGCGCGCTGAACAAACGTCGAGGTTTGATAGATCGGCGTCATAATCGCGCCGGTCGCGGGGTCAGGGTCTTGCCCGGCGTGAATGGCGAGCGTGTCGAACTGGTAATCGTCGGTCACGGTGTTATTCCCATCCGGGGCGAGCGGAGGATCGCCCCACTTTATTCGCCGCTCTCGACGGGTTGGCGGATCAGGTCATCGACGCTGACGGGCGCTCCGCCGCGCGCGTTCGAGGTGTAGGCGGCGTCGAGCATTTCGACGGTGCGAACGCCGTAAATCGCCGGAAGCTGGTTGGTTGCTTTGCCTAGAATCACATCGGTCAGATGTTTCGACGTGTCGTTCTGAGGATAGCGCCTTTCGGGCGGCAGCGGACCGAAACGCTTTTCCACGCCGTCCATCGTCCGCATATAGCCTGCGCCCTGGCTATGATCGACGGTAAGCCGACCGTTTTCGCAGTAAATCTGGATCTCCAGATGCCCGCCGTCGCCGGGACCCAGATTCCCGGTGCTGCCGACCACGCCGACAGCGGCGTAGCGCTCGACCGGCTTGAAGCGGAGAGCGATTGCATCCGCGACATCGACCGCGAGACCGAAGTTTTCCATAAAGCAGGTCACTTTGTCCGCCTGAAGGTCGGACAGGTAGAACATGGACGCGGCGGAATGCGTGATCTGCAAGTGTCCCTGCCCGCCGCCGGAGAGCGCCGGGTCGGAGTAGGCTTGACCGGGTCCTGTCACCGGGTAGCCAAAAATCTTCCGGTACGATTCGTCGTTACCGCGCAAAAATTCGATCACCATCGACGAAAACAGGCACGAGACGTACTGGATCGCGCCAAGCTCGCCCGACTGCATAATCTCTTTTCCCCAGCGCGCCGTCTCCTTCAGAAGCCACGGGTAGCCGATCATCAACTCCACGCCGCGCTGCTGTGCCAGGTTCATCAGGTCGTGGGCGTGCGCCGCCTTCAGGACCATCGGCTTTTCGAGCAGGACGTGAACACCGGCTTCGAGCGCGCCTTTTGTCACCTCGTAATGAGCGCTGTGGTTGACCGCGACGATGACGCCGTCAAGCTGTTCTTTCGCCAGCATGTCGCGGTAATCGGTGTAGGTGTTGCAGCGCCCGTAAACGCTGCAAGCGCGTTCCAGCGCTTCGGGGCGCGCGTCTGCCATTGCCACCAACTGCGCGTCGGGGTTGTCCTTAAGCGAAGGAATGTGCGCGGTCGTCGACCACCAGCCGGTTCCAATGATGCCCACGCGCGCTTGATCTTTTAACATCATCGATCCCCTCTAAATTTAAGCTCTGTTGATTAAGATAATACCGCGCCAGTCTCACCGCTCAAGAGCCGCCGCAGATAACGGACGCTCTCGGCGACGGCGGCATCTTCGTCCGCCCAGTCGGGATGCATGTTCGTCATCTCAATAAACAGGGTGCCGTCGAAGTCCGCCTTCGCGAGCAGCGCGATCAAAGCAGGCAGGTCAAACTGCCCGCGTCCGAGAGGCGCGGAGGGCCACCACGCCGCCGGATCGCCGCGCGACGACTCGACCACGATCATATCCTTGAGATGCACCATTTTGACATGCTTCGCGGCGAGCGCGGCGGCTTCGAGCAGGTCATCCCCCACGCGCACGGCATTGCCGCTGTCGAAGCAAATGCCGAGCTTGTCCGCGCCGACTCTGTCAACTAATGTCACGAGATCGCCCATCGAGAAGTCGGCGTGATTTTCGACGGCGACCGTTAAGCCATAGTCCGCCGCTTCGCGCGCGATGGCGTCGAGGATGGGTGTCAAACGCGCGATGCGCTCGGACGCCGGGATGCGCCAGTAGGTCTGGTCGCCGCAGGTGACGCGCATGACCGAGCAGCCAAGCGTCCGCGCCGCCGGGAGCCATGCCCGCATCGCCTCGACCTTCTCCGGGCTGGCGCCGCCTTCCAAGCCGCTGCGATGTCCCCACGCCAGCGTGGGCTGAAGCTGGTGGCGCGCAAGCCCGTCGCGCAGGGCGGCAACGGTTTCCGCGGTTGGCTCCGGCAGATACACGGTTTGCAGCGAGACGCGCCGGACGCCGAGCGCGCTCGCCCGCGCCAGGAAATCCTCGGTCGTCCAGCGCGTGTCCAGCGGCTTCTCCCAGGGCGTGAATTCCCCGAAGAAGCGATGATAGGAAAAGCTGTCGACTCCAATGCCAATCATAAGCGCTACCGGGAGAGCCAGCCGCCGTCGACCGGCAGAATGACCCCATGAATATAATCCGACGCGGGGGACGCTAAGAATATAACCGCGCCTTTCAGATCGTCCGGCTCGCCCCAGCGACCCGCCGGGAGACGGGCGAGAATTTGCGGGTTCCGCACCGGGTCTGCCCAGATGTGCTGGTTCAGTGGCGTCTGGATGTAACCGGGCGCGATGGCATTGACGTTGACTCCCTGGCTCGCCCACTCGTTCGCCAGCGCCTTGGTCATCTGCGCGACGCCGCCTTTTGCCGCCGCGTAGGCTGCCGCGCGAAAGCCGCCGCCAAAACTGAGCATCGAGGCGACGTTGATGATCTTGCCATGTCCCTGCGCGAGCATGTGCCGGGCGGCAAGCTGGCACAACTGGAACACGGAGTTCAGATTGGATTCGAGGGTTTCATCCCAGACGGCGAGGTCGTATGTCACCGCGTCGCCCGCGCGCACCATGCCGTGACAACTTACGAGAATATCCAGCCCGCCGAGTGTTTGAAGCGCCGATTCGAACAGCGCGGGCAGTGTATCGCGGTTGAGTAGATCGCCGCGCACGGCGCGCACCAGGCGGTTGGGCGAGCCTAACGTCCGGGCGACTTCGTCGGTGCGGTCAGAGCGCCCGACGATGGCAACGTCCGCGCCCGCTTCGTAGAGCGCGCTTGCCATCGCGCTGCCCAGCACGCCGCTGCCGCCTGTGACGAGTGCCCGGCGTCCGGTGAGATCGAAGGCGTGGTGCATTCCGAGTCCTTTCGGCGGCGTCAGCGGGTCGGCGGGCTGTGCATGGCGAGCAGTTCCAGCGGCGCGTCGCCCGTGTTACGCAGGCTGTGCGCGGTGCCGGGCGGAATGGTGACGCCCATACTCGTACTCAAGGTCGTCTCCTTACCGTCCGCCGTGAGGACGCCCTCGCCTGCCAGCACGTAAGCGGTTTCGGTCTCGACCGGGTGTGTATGCGTCTGGATGGCGCTGCCCACGGCGACGCGCGCGATCACCACGCTGGTCGTCGGGTGGGTGTCGCGCGTTTCGAAGACTTTGAATTCGATACCGGGAAAGCGGGCATCGCCCGCCCACGGGATCGCGCTGCTGTCGAAGATATGGGGCTGCGGCATGACGGCTCCGAGGCGTGCTTCGATAACGATCAGGACTTCGTTCTTAAATACTCCGCCAGCGCGGCGGCGCTGCTCTCGATATGCTCCTGCATTCGCTGCCCTGCAATCTCGGCGTCGCGCTGGTCGATGGCGTCCAGTATGCGGCGGTGCTCGTCGACCATGACGGGCGCGCGGTGCGGCAGCACGAATAGAG
>CALMDI010000691.1 GCA_937864975.1 uncultured Chloroflexota bacterium
TTGGGCGCGGAGGTCGCCGCGCGCATTAACGCCGGCTCGAAGCGGCTGGGCGGGCTCGTCTCCTACCTCGTCGGCGCGGTGCGCACGATCGCCATCTTCAACCGCCGCTGTGAGCACGCCGGTCAACATCTCGGAGGGGATCGCAAGATTCTGTTTACTCCATTGCATCGCGAGACGCTTTGCGTCGGCTTTGAGCGCCTTGTCGTTTCCGACGCTCGCAACCATTGGAACGAGGGAAGCGCGCAGCGCAGACTCTTCTCCCGTTTCGTTCGGAGCGGGAAGCCATCCGAGGCGCTGTGCAATGGGTCCGTAGGTGTTTCGTACGAACACACTCAACTTCGCCGGCAGATCACCCGCGAGCGGGTACCCATGCAGCCACAATTGCGTCGCGCGAGCGGCGTCCATCAGATTAGGATCGCCTGTTGCCACCAGTCCCGACACGGTGCCCAGAACATCCTGTAGCCTTGCATGCCCGCCGCGCAGGAGCATGGATGCGTCGTCGACAGTCGCCACGCGCTCGGATAGATGCAGCAATTCACCCGCATCCAGCGCCAACGCCCTGAACATCTCAGCGTCATAGGAGGCGACGTAATACCCGGAACCCCCGGCTGTCGCGACGATCCAGTCAGGGCACCTTTCGGCGGTGTGCAGCGGCACGACCGTTTTATCATCCTCGAGCAGAGTACATTCCTCCTGTCGTCCCTTGCTGGACCTGATCCGAATCGGTGGACAGGTTGATTAGCGTCGTTCTCTTCGGTCTTCTGTCTTCTTCATACAAACACGATGATGGGTGTGGGCGCTGTGGGAAACCGCGTTGTTTGCGGTTTTCCAAATCCCTGTGGGCGCGTTCTTGGCGTCCACAGGGATGGCAGCGTCCATGCCCTACGCCGCCGCCTCGCGCTCGAACCTGGCCGGACTGACTTGACCGAGCGTTGAATGACGGCGCCGCTGGTTATAGAACACTTCGATGTAATCGAACAACGCCATCTTCGCGTCGCTGTAGCTCGGAAATCGATCGGCTTTCTCTTTCTTCACGGTCGCGAAGAAGCTTTCCATCACGGCATTGTCGTAGCAGTCCGCGCGCCGACTCATACTGCACGTGATCCCGTGCGTGGCGAGGTACCGCTGGTAGTCCTCGCAGGTGTACGTGCACCCGCGATCGGAATGATGCAGCAACCCGGGCTCGGGACAGCGACGCTGGACCGCCATCTCGAGCGCCTTTAACGTCAGTCGGCGATCGTTGACGGCGCTGATCGCCCAGCCGACGACGAATCGGGAATACAAATCGAGAATCGCCGCCAGATAGAGCTTGGCGTGCTCGCCGATCACAAACTCCGTCGTGTCGCCGACCCAGCGCTGATTCGGCGCCGCCGCAGTAAAGTCGCGATCGAGCACATTCGCCGCGATCGGGTCGGTGTGATCGCTGTTGGTCGTCTGCTTGAAGCGCTTCGGCACCTTGCCCTGGATTTGCTCCTCTCGCATCAGGCGCTTGACGCGCTTTTCGCTGACGGCCTCGCCGTCCTCGCGCAAGTCCCTCCACAAGCGCGGACGACCGTAGACCTGACCGCTCGCCGTATGGAACGCCCGCAGTTTGGTGCGCAGGACGAGATCACGCTGCGCCCGCGCGGACAGCCCGCGGCGGAGCCAGGCGTAGAACCCACTGCGCGTCACGCGCAGACACCGGCAGAGGATCGTCACCGAGTGATTGGCCTTCTCCGCGGCGATGAAGACAAATCTCATCGCTGGTGCTTCGCGAAGAAGGCCGCGGCTTTTTTTAATATTTCTCGTTCTTCTTGGAGGATGCGGTTTTCGCGCCGGAGCCGCGTGAGCTCCTCTCGCTCCACCGACGTCAGGCCCGTGCGGCCCTTCGTCCGATCCGCCTGTGCCTGCTTGACCCAATTGCCCAACGCCGAGGCGACGAGATCGAGCTCGCGCGCCACCGCCGTGACGCTCTTGCCTTCGTCGAGCACCAGGCGCACCGCTTGCTGTTTGTATTCATCCGTGAACCGCCGACGCGGGCGTCGGCTTCTCGTTTCCGCCATTGTGGACATCGTATCCGCCTTTCGGAAGATGTCCACCAAACCGGATCAAGTCCATGGTGCCCCTTACACACGAACGTAAACTCACGACTGCGCAACTCATCGTCAGCCCTGAGGGGACAATAGATGAACTCAATGTCCTTGGAGTCGGTATGCCATATGGCTGTGAATCGAGGCGGCAACCGGACGGCATTTAGCGCTCCGATCAGTGCTGCCCCCTCCTTCGGTACACGAATTGAAACGGTGTCGTCACCCCACGGCTTGTCGATAACGAACGCGCTGCCTTCGACCGTGATGCTAGCTTCTGGATTATTTTCCTCGAAAGCGACGAGCTCGCTCACTTCCGCGACCTGAATGCTTGCCTGGGCGGCCATAAATAT
>CALMDI010000692.1 GCA_937864975.1 uncultured Chloroflexota bacterium
CTCGAAATAGCCTGGAACGGCTTCGTCGCCACCGGCTTCCCGAAGCTGCGCGCCAACTTTGCCGACACGATGGAAGAAGCCATCGCCTTCATCGAGCAGCACCGCGCCGCGAACTTGCCATCGTCCTGAGCGCTTGTTGAAGCAGCCTCGCCTTTGCTGTTACCATTGCCCGGCATCCGTGCATCCCCACAGGCAGCAGATCGATGAGCATTGTCTGTCTTGGCGAATTGTTGATTGACTTCGTCGCCCTCGAAAGCGGCGTCGGCGTGGGCGAAGCGTCCGGCTTTCTGAAGAAACCCGGCGGCGCGCCCGCCAACGTCGCCGTCGCCGTCAAACGCCTGGGCTACGACAGCGCCTTTCTCACGCAGGTGGGCGACGATCCTTTCGGGCATTATCTGGCGGGGGTGCTGAAAGACGAAGGTGTCGAGACTCGCGGCGTGCGCTTCACCGATGCCGCGCGCACCGCGCTGGCGTTCGTCGCGCTCCGCGCCGATGGCGAGCGCAGCTTCAGTTTCTACCGCCAGCCGAGCGCCGATATGCTCATGCGCCCGGAAGACGTCGCGCTCGACGTGATCGACCGGCAGCGCATTTTTCATTTTGGCTCCATCACGATGATCTCCGAGCCAAGCCGCAGCGCTACCCTCGCCGCCGTTCAACACGCCCACGCGGGCGGCAAGCTCATTTCCTACGATCCCAACCTGCGCCTCGCCCTGTGGTCAAGCGCCGACGCCGCCCGCACAGGGATGCTTGGCGGTATGGACTATACCCATATCCTCAAAGTGAGCGACGACGAGCTGGAATTTCTGACCGGCGGCTCGGATGTCGCCCCCCTCTGGCGCGACGGGATGCAGGTTATCATCGTCACGCATGGCGCGCGCGGCGCGACAGTCTATACCCGTCAGCGCAGTCACTACGCGCCGGGCTTCCGTGTCAACACCGTCGATACGACCGGCGCGGGTGATGGCTTCGTCGCGGGCGTGCTCGTCCGCCTGCTCGACTATGGCGATGACTTTGCCGATCACCTGCCGGAGATTGCGCGCTTCGCAAACGCCGTTGGCGCGATCACCACCACCGAATTCGGCGCGATCCCGGCGCTTCCCACTCGCGCCGCCGTCGAAGCCTTCCTCCGCGCCAATCCCGCCGACTAACCTACGGAACGCCAAATAAAACACCCTCTGTTTCTCTGTCCCGCTCAGGGGGTCTGCGCTTCGCGCAGACTGCGGAGCGGTTGTGCCCTCGTTCGCCCGACAGCCAAAGGCTGTCGGGTCTAGACGCCGCTGAAGCGGCGCGAACGGGGCAAACCGAAGTTCCCGCCTTTGGCGGGAACCCCGCGCGTGTTGCTCTGTAATAGGGTTTTGACTTTTTCCGCACTTCCAATCCCTCACCCTCCCCATCCCCCTCTGCCGTTACGATAAAGCAGTACGCCCGCTTGAACCGCGTGAGACGCCACCATGCCAGTCCCGACCCCGGCGCCGGACGCGCACCCCATCATGACGATAACCCATCGCGGTCGTCCAGATGAGCTTCCGCCTGCTGCTCCTCCCGGTCTGGATCGCCACGCTCAGCGAAGTGGACGGCGACACGCGCCCCGCGCTCGTCAACGGGCAAACCGTGCGCGTCGTGCTGGGCAGCGCCCGCAAGCCCCACCGCCGCTAAGACGCGGCAACTATCAAGCGGTTTCTTCGTAGGGGCGCACCGCGTGCGCCCGTATTTTGTGTCCATACGGGTGGACGCACAGCGTGTGCCCCTACGACCGCCACCTGCGATTGGGCGACCGGCTCGGTCGCCCCTACAACCTCTTTATAGTTCCCCCGCTCTGCCTCAAAATCCCAACGTTTCGGAATGAGGCGAAGAACTCTATAATAGACTTACGAAATGTTACGCTCGACGCCATTGCATTGGAAAGTCACGACGTTTTGACTCAAGCCGTGCTGGAATATGAAACGCCCGCCACGGCGCATTACGAAAAATGCTGGCTCGCCGCCAATCAGGTGCTTTGCTATCGATTCTTCGATACCGAGCGCGCGACCATCGACGAGTGGTTCGCCGACGTCGCGAAGGTCAAAGTCAACTGGAATTCGGAATGTCCGCTGCGCCTGCTGCTCGATCTGCGCGCCGACCACGCTTTTATCACCGCTTATGGTCGGGCGCGTGCCCTGTCCCTCGCCCGTTTGCGACCGGGACTGCCGGGACGCACCGCCCTTCTGGTGTCGGACCGCGTCGCGACACAGATTGCGTCGCTCGTCCTGCGCCAGTTAGCCGCCGACCATCGCGAGCGCCTGATCTTCGGCGACGAGACGGCGGCGATGGATTGGCTGCTTCGCGCGGATACCATGTCGCAGCCCTAGTTCCAACCCTTCGAGTTCTCAAAAGGATTGCCCATGCGCCGTGCGGCGTTTCTCGTCGCCAGTATCCTCGTGAGCGCGTTGTTCCTCTGGCTGGCACTGCGAGACGTTCCACTGGCGGAGGTGGGCGAGAGCATCCGTCAAGCGCAGATCGGGTGGGTGATCGTGAGCATCGCCAGCGTGGCGCTCGCCGTGTGGGTGCGCGCGATTCGCTGGCGCGGCTTGCTTGGCTACAAAATTCCGCTGCCGCGCGCCTTCTGGATTCTGACGATCACCTTTTTGCTCAACCAGCTTCCACTGCGCGCGGGTGAAGTCGCCCGCAGCCTGCTCGCCACGCGCTCCGGCGTGCCGCTCGTCACCGCCGCGACGAGCATCGTGGTCGAACGCCTGCTGGATACGCTGATGGTCGTCGTCATGCTTGCCTTCGCGCTCAGTCGGCTTCCCACCGCCCTGCCCGCCGCGACCCAGACAGCAACCCTCTTTGGCGTCGCCGCGATTTTAGCATTTGCGCTGCTAATCTTCTTTGCCCGCGTTCCCACCGTGCCGCATCGCATCCTGGACTGGCTCGAAACGCGCTTGGCGTTCATTCGCAGACTGCCGCTCCGCGCCATTCTGGTGAACCTGCTTGAAGGCTTGCGCCCGCTCACCGATGCGCGCGCGCTGCTTCACGCCGTCGTCTGGACGGTAGTGTCATGGGTAGTGTCGCTCGGCACGTTCTACGTGCTGGAAATTGCGCTCGGCGTCCCGGAAGGCGACCGCCTGTTGATGATGGTCATGGCGGTCACGCTGGCGTCGTTCAGCATCGCCATTCCCGTCAGCGTCGCCGCCATCGGACCTTTCGAGGGCGCGGTGCGGCTGGCGGGCGAAGCTGTCGCGATGGCGCCCGTGCTCGCCACCTCGCTCGGCTTCCTGTTTCATGGCGTCACGATCATCGCCTATGCCATCCTCGGTACGCTCGGACTGCTCACGCTCGGCGTTTCGCTCAGCGATGTCATGAGCGCATCCAAAGCCGAAGCGCCTCCGGTTCAAACCCGCGGACAGTAAATCGCCCGAATCCGAATAATAGGGGCGACCGGCTCAGTCGCCCCTCTGTTTCTCTGTCTCTCAGTTACTCTGAGATAAGTTTTCGTATTGATACTGTGATTGCTAGTTGCCATGCTGTGGACGCGAAACCCCACCCTCTGCCTCCCTTGCGCGGGGTTCCCGCCAAAG
>CALMDI010000693.1 GCA_937864975.1 uncultured Chloroflexota bacterium
AACGCCGTTTCATACTCCTCTTTTTTGTAGGCGATCATGCCAAGCCCGTAATGGGCGAGCATTTCGTAGGGATAGAGCGCGATTGCCTTCTGAAAATCCGCCTCGGCTTCGGGCAGCGAAGCGTCCTCGTGCTGGAAGAATCCGCGCGCGGCATAATACTCGGCTTTGGTGGGCAAAAGCTCAATCGCGCTGTTCATCGCCATCACGGCGTCGTCAAAGTCGCCTTTGCGAAACGCGACCAGCGCGCGCTTGTAGTATTCATCCGCCTCGTAGCGCGTCAGCCCAAGCCGTTGATTCAGCGCCGGCATAGTTCGTTAGCCTCCCCTACTTGCTTCGACCAACGCCAGTTCCGCGTAGAGCGGCAGATGGTCGGAGCTACCGGACGTTTGCCCGACCCGCGCCGATAGTCCGCGAAACGACTCGTCGTGGAAGATATAGTCGATACGCAGCAGCGGCGGCATCCGCCACTCATTCCCAATCGGGCTTGTCGTGGGATAGGTGAAACCAAAGCCGATGGCGCCCGCCTCACGGTAGGTATCGACGTACTGCGCGGTTAGTCGTTCATAGTCGTCAAACTGGTCGGTCATGTTGAAGTCGCCAAGCAAAATCACAGGCGCCGTCTCGTCGTTCGCGCGCTGGATCAGATCGTCGATCTCGCGCGAGTGCGAAACCGCCTGAACGCCTCTGCCAATCGAGTATGGCGGGATGGGGTGCGTGTTAAACACGACGACCCGCCTGCCATCGACCGTCACTTCGACGCGCTGGTGCCCAAGCGACGGCGCAGTTTCCAGTCGCCAGTAGTCGTCTGCCACAATTGGATATTTACTCAGGAAGCCCTGCCCCTGATGGCGATCTTCCTGCGGACGCAGCGCGCGATAGGGATACAGGTCATCCAACGCGAGGTTGAAACGCCCGGCGGCGGGGAGACTTAATTCCTGGATACCGACCATATCCGCGCCTGAACTGCGGATGATTTCGACCAACGAGTCCATCTCGTCGTCCGGCGGCGCTTCAATATTGAAGCTTAGCAAGGTCAGGATCGTTTCGCCGTTGGCGGCAGCGGCGACAGATCGCGGCACGAAGTACACACCGTACATCAAAATCAACGCCAGAATAACGGGCGTCATCAGTATGGTCAGCCGCCAGCGGCGCGACAGCAGGCTGAGCGGAAACAGCGCAAGCGACGGGAGCAGCGCAAGCTGAAGCACGCTTTTGACCATGCCGACGACCGGCACGTCCTCGCTCAACCCCAGGCTGAGCGCGAGCAGGATCAACAGGATCAGCGCGTAGAGGGTAACGACGCCTGCAAAGAGAGTTCCAATGAGGTTACTGCGCTTCATCTGTTCGCCCGTGTGCCGCGCTGCGCTTGATCGCAACGAGCCATCCATAGTATATTACAACCACCCATACGACAATCCTTTGTGCCGGTGTGAAAGGGTCTTCTCATGGATTTCGAGCTTAGCGACGAGCAGCGCATGGTGCAGCGCGCCGTGCGCGACTTCTGCGAGAGCGAGTTGAAACCCTACGCCGCCGAGGTCGACGAAACGGGTCAGCTTCGATGGGAAGCCATTCGCAGGATGCCGGACGTGGGCTTGACCGCGCTGCAAGTGCCGGAGGAGTATGGCGGGGCGGCGCTGGACACGATCAGCACGGCAATTGCGATCGAGGAAATCGCGCGCGCCTGCGGCTCGACCGCGCTGTCGCTGGCGGCGCACAATGGCTTGGGCTGCGGACCGATTGTCCGCTGGGGAACCACTGCGCAGAAAGATGCCTATCTGCCGAAGCTGGTCGGCGGCGACACTTTGGGCGCGCTGGCGCTGACCGAACCGGGGGCAGGCTCCGACCTGGCGGGCGGCGTGCAGACGAGCGCCGTTCGCGACGGCGACACCTGGATCGTCAACGGCAGCAAGGCGTGGATTACGAACGCCGGGTACGCGCCTGTCATCACCACCCTCACGCGCACCAGCCGCGAGGAAGGGACGCGGGGGTTTTCGATGCTGCTGATCGAGCCGGGCACACCCGGCGTGACCATCCACGCGCCGGAAAAGAAGATGGGACTCAAAGGTTCTCCGACGCAAATGATTACCTTCGAGGACGCGCGCGTGCCCCACGACGCTGTCCTCGGCGTGGAAGGCGACGGCTTTAAGCAGACGATGCAAACGCTGGACAGCGGGCGCATCACCATCGGCGCGCTCAGTATCGGCTTGGCGCAGGCAGCCTACGAGGAAGCGATCAAGTACGCGACGCAGCGGCGCGCGTTTGGCAAGCGGATCGCCGACTTCGAGGCAATCCAATGGATGATCGCGGACGCCGCGATGGAAATTGAAGCGGCACGAACACTCGTCCATAAAGCCGCGTGGCTGAAAGACACTGGCAAGGACTACACGAAGCTGGCGGCGATGGCGAAGCTGCTTGCCAGCGAGATCGCGGAAAAGGTTTGCCGGAACGCCATCCAGATCCACGGTGCGTATGGCTACAGCCGCGAGTTCCCGGTCGAACGGATTTACCGCGACGAGCGGCTGATGACGATTGGCGAAGGCACGAGCGAAATTCTGCGAATCGTGATTTTCAAGCGCGTTTTACAGGAATTTGAGCAAACACTCCCGGCGATGGCATAAGCGACGGCGCACGGTAGGAGATGCACTATGTCGGATCAGGCACAGACGACGCAGTCGAATGACACGCTTGCGGGTGTCAAACACCTGCTGCTCCACATCGTCAGCGACGTCGAGGCGTTTTACGACGAAGCCAAGTTCCGCCTCATGCAGCGGCTTGGGCTTGGCAAAGTATTGATCCAGCCTTATCTGGGACACGGCACGAGCGACACGTTTTACCTGAAAGCGCGGGTGCTGCGCGACCAGGGCATTACCGGCGCGATGGAAGAAGACTC
>CALMDI010000694.1 GCA_937864975.1 uncultured Chloroflexota bacterium
GGGCGGCTGGTGCACGAAGGGCTGGCGGCGCTGTTCGCCTACCGCCTGTCGCGCTTGCAGCCGATCACCTTCACGATTGCCATCAACGATTACGGCTTCGAGTTATTGTCGCCGGAGCCTGCCCCGCTGGAAGCCGCGCTCGACAATAGCTTGCTTTCGACAGGGAACCTGGCGGGCGACATCCTCAACAGTCTGAGCGCCGGTGAAATGGCGCGGCGGCAGTTCCGCGAGGTCGCGCGCATCGCCGGGCTGGTCGTCAGCCGTTTCCCCGGCGGGCAGAAGTCGGCGCGTCAGCTTCAGGCATCGACCGGGCTGCTGTACGACGTGTTCGCGCGCTACGATCCCGACAATCTTTTGCTCAAGCAGGCGCAGCGCGAAGTCTTAGAAAAGCAGTTGGAAAGCACGCGCCTCAAGCGCACGCTCGACCGTCTCGCGGAGAGCACGCTGACGCTGCTCGACGTGCGCCGCCCGACTCCGTTCTCGTTCCCGCTGTTCGTCGAGCACTTCCGGCAAACGCTCACGTCCGAGCGGCTGGCGGATCGCGTGAGGAAAATGCAGATCAGCCTGGAGCGCGAATTCGCCGCCGAGCCGCGCCGCCTGCCGAAATCCTCATGACCGACGTCACGCTTACGCTGGCGGGCGAGACCGTGTCGCTGCTGCCGGAGCGCGCCCTGTACTGGCATCGGCGCAGCACACTGATCGTCGCGGACGCGCACTGGGGTAAAGCCGCGGCGTTTCGCGCCTCGTCCGTCGCCATCCCCGGCGAGATGACCGACGACGACCTGGCGCGCCTGAGCGCCGCGCTGACGCGCACGCAGCCTGAGCACATTGTCTACCTGGGCGATCTGCTCCACGCCAAAGCCGGGCGCTCCCCGCGCACGTTTGCCGCAGTCGAGGCATGGCGGGCGCGCTATTCGCACATCGAGATGACGCTCGTGCGCGGAAACCACGACCGCGGCGCGGGCGACCCACCGGACGACTGGAACATCGCCTGCGCCGATGCCCCGGTCATCGACCCGCCGTTCGCGTTCCAGCATTTTCCGGCGGGCGTCGCGGGCTGTTACGCGCTTGCCGGGCATCTGCATCCGGGGGCGATTCTGAGCGGCGGCGGGCACCAGAATTTGAAGCTGCCGTGCTTCTGGTTCAGCCGACAGATCGGCGTCCTGCCCGCTTTTGGCAGCTTTACTGGGACATCCCCGATTCAGCCGCAGAGGGGTGACCGGATTTACGTCGTCGCGGACGACGAGGTGATCGGCGTAGGCGGTTGATACCTCGCGGGCGCCGGCGCGGTACACTCTGGCGCATCCGATATGGAACGCCTGGGAGTCCTCGCTATGGAACTGATCACGACCCTCGGACCAAAACGCGCCGACGAACTCGGCATGATCCTTCCGCACGAGCACGTCTTTGTCGATTTGCGGACGTGGGATCAACCGGGATACGCGCAAGCAGATGCCGAAGACGTGATCGCGTTGGTGAAACCGGAAATCGAAAGGATTCAAGCGCTCGGCATCGCGGCGCTGGTGGAGTGCAGCACGGTTGGGGTTGGGCGTCGGGCGGATATTGACCGCGCGGTGTCCGAGGCGACGAGCTTCCCGATTGTCGTGCCGACCGGCATTTACCGCGAACCGTGGATACCAGATTGGGCGCACGAGCAAAGCGAGGACGCGCTCTACGAGTGGATGCTGCGCGAGCTTCAGGAGGAGATCGAGGCGAGCGGCGTGCGCGCCGGGTGGATAAAGCTGAGCGCGGGCGACGACGGGCTGACGGCGACGGAGATCAAAATTTTGCGCGCCGCCGCGCGCGCCGCCGCGAAGACCAACGCCATCATCGGCAGTCACACGATCCGAGCATCCGTCGTGAAGGATCAGATTGAGATTATCGAACGGGCAGGCTACACCGCGGGACGCTTTATCTGGATTCACACGCAGGCAGAAGCGGACGTCGCGCTGCATCTCGACATGGCGCGGCGGGGCGTGTGGATTGAGTATGACGGCATCGGCGGCTGGGGCGACGACGAAACGTATATTGAGAATATTTATCGCGTCCTCGATGCGGGCTTAGGCGATCACCTGATGCTCAGCCATGATCGGGGATGGTACGACCCTGCCCTTCCCGGCGGCGGGACGCCAAAACCGTACACCTATCTAAGCGAGGTCTTTCTGCCGAAGCTGGCGGCGAGCGGCGTCGACGCGGAAACGATCCGCCGCCTGACGCACGACAATCCGTTTCGGGCGTTCGCGCGCGGGTAAAATGGCGACGCCGGGGGTCGGCAGCCCACTCAAAATTATCGCTCTGCGTCGCTGCGCCCGCTGCGGCTTTGCGTTAACGCTTTTATCTTTAGCTGAAAGCTGATTGCTGACGGCTGAAAGCTTTAAGCCTTGACCGCGCCGGAGATCATGCCGCGGATAAAGTGGCGCTGGAAGATGAGATAGACGATGAG